>CBDUFM010000548.1:0-3066 GCA_965366325.1 uncultured bacterium | reverse complement strand
CCAGCGCGAGTGCGCCAAAATCTTGGCATTACCTTTGCCAAGGCGACGTATCGTGCCGTCAATGAAATCATATCGGTACCCGGTTCTTTTGAATTACTCCCAAGTGCCCAACAACATTATCCGTTACCACTCGCTGGGCGCATTACCATTCACGTCAAACCTTTACAGGCCATAGACATTGGCGATGTCTTAATGGAGATTGATGCACCAACGTGGCGCGAGCTGCAACTGGAATTATCTGCCTGTGAGGCAGCCATAGAAAGTGCCGAAAGTGAATTAATAAAAGCCAGATCAGTCAAAAAGGCCTCGTTATCCATTCTGAAACCACAAGACGGCGAACAGCGCAGCTCAACATCTATTTACGATGCACAAGAGCGCGCAGCCTTGGCTAATAAAAATTCACTCGAAACAAAGTTTAAACGCTTACTTGCAAAGGCAGCTACCCTAAGCGGATTAAGTAGTGACGAATTGTTAATCACCGAAAATGATAAACCCCAATGGCAACAACTCGAACGCATCAGCGTGCGTGCCACACAACCAGCAATCGTTCAAGCGATTAACAGCTCCAGTGGCAACTGGCATGAAGCTGGCGTGGAAATAATTCACGCGATAAATCCCAAACAATTACGCTTCCATGGCCAAGCACTGCAAGCGGATCTCAGTCGCCTACGCAACGGGCAAGTCGTCACCATTAAAGCACCCAACGGCCACGCCGAAAGCTATGAACAAAAAATCAAAGGGATCCTACACATTGGCGTTTCTGGCGATAGCAACGCACGCTTGATCGATGTCTTTGTTGACCTCGATGCAGCAAGCGAGTCTACCTGGGAACGACCACAAATCGCAGCAATTGCCGAGATTGCCGTTGCAGGGACTGCAGCAGAACAATTAGCCATTCCATTGCGCGGCGTAATCAGTGACGGACTCGAAAAGATTATTTTCCGCCGTGACCCACGCGACCCCGATGTTGTTATTCGTATGGAAGCAGACCTCGGTGCAAGTGATGGCGAATGGGTAGTGGTCAATTCTGGGATTGGCGAAAATAATGAAGTGGTCATTGATGGTATTTATGAATTAAAACTGGCCACTACTTCAAGCAAAGCCGTTACTGGTCACTTCCACGCTGATGGCACTTTCCACAGCGGCGAACATTGAAGGGGTAATTCATGTTAAAACGCATCATTGCCTTTTCCTTACACAACGCAGGGCTTGTCGTCCTCCTATCCGTTCTCTTGCTCGGTATTACCTGGCAGGTCTTTAAAGACATTCCGGTAGATGTTTTTCCCGAACTGAATTCACCAACGGTAACCATCATGACGGAATCCGGCGGCCTCTCTGCCGATGAAGTCGAAAACTACATTTCCTTCCCCATTGAGTCAGGCATTAATGGTCTGCCCGGCCTGCGTCGTGTCCGTAGCTCTAGCTCACTCGGCTTGTCGATTGTGTGGGCTGAATTCAATTGGGGTACGGACATTTACGCCGCACGGCAAATGGTCGCAGAACGTCTCTCCATCATTCAAGACGACTTACCCGAAGACGCACATCTTGGTATGGCACCGATTAGCTCCATCACCGGAGAGATCATGTTGATCTCACTACAATCCACCGACCCATCCGTTTCCGCCATGGATGTACGCGCCTACGCAGAATTTGAATTACGAAATAAAATATTAACTGCCCAAGGCATTTCACAGGTCGTTGCAATTGGCGGACGCTTACCGGAATATCAAGTCGAAGTGCGACAAGAATTATTACAGTTATACAAATTGACGAGTGCTGATGTCGCAGCTGCCTTAAGCGATGCACACAACATCAATACCGCTGGATTTCTGGTAAATGTTGAAGGCCTCGAATTACCGATGCGCCAAAGTGGTCGCGTACGCACTATCAGCGATATTGAACAATGTGTCGTCTCTTATCACAACGGCACAGCCATCACGGTCAAAGATGTCGCCAACGTAAAACTGGGTGGCGCATTCAGACGCGGCGCAGCCAGCGATAACGCCAAGCCGTCCGTCGTTGTCTCAATTCAGAAAGCACCCGGCACCAACACCCTGGCCTTAACTAAAAACGTAGACGCGCTCTTGGATCAAATTGAAGACGCTCTCCCTGCTGGCGTGCACTTAAATCGCAACGTGTTTCGCCAAGCTGACTTTATCAATCGCAGTGTCGACAACGTGACCAGCACGCTCTACGAAGCAATTGTATTCGTTGCGATTATTTTATTCCTTTTCCTCATGAACGTACGCACAACCATCATTACTCTGACCGCTCTACCCCTTGCGCTTGGTGCTACCGTGCTCGCCATGTGGGCCTTAGATATGACGATTAACGTTATGACGCTAGGCGGGCTAGCGGTCGCCATCGGCGTACTCGTCGACGACGCGATTATTGATGTAGAAAATGTCTTCCGCCGTTTAGGCGAAAACGCACAAAAACCTGAGGCCGAACAACACAGCTTTATACGGGTTATCTTTGATGCCTCGAATGAAATCCGTTCATCCGTGGTTTTTGCGACCATTATCATTTGCATTGTATTTGTACCGCTTTTATTCCTACAAGGGCTCGAAGGCAAATTCTTTCAACCACTAGCCATGACCTATATGATTTCAGTAGCCGCCTCTTTGTTTATTGCGATGACGGTCACCCCGGCTTTATGCTGGTTCTTATTACGGGGCAAGCAAACGCAGGAGCACAGCGACGGCTTTATTGTTGTTAAACTTAAAAACCTCTACCGCCCGCTACTTAAGCTCTGTCTCCGTTTTAATAAAATCATCCTTGGCGGCGCTGCCATCCTCGTTGCCGCAAGCATTTGGCTGGCGTCCACCTTTGGCTCCAGCTTTCTCCCTGAATTTAATGAAGGCACTTATACGGTCTTCCTCATGATGCCGCCTGGCACCTCGCTCGAAGAAAGCGAGCGTCTTGCCTTTGGCGTCGAAGCACGCCTCGCCGAAATCCCTGGCGTTGAACACGTCGTGCGCAGAACAGGGCGCGCCGAACGAGACGAACATGCCGAACCACCATCAAGTTCCGAAGCAGAAGTGCGCATTTCTCCGGATGCTGATC
>CBDUFM010000547.1:0-3069 GCA_965366325.1 uncultured bacterium | reverse complement strand
GCGGCTGCAATATAAACTTGGCTATGAAAGCCGCAGCATTCGCACCTGGGATAGCTGTGTTACCAAACTCATTCAAATGGAAGACCTCGAGCAGGCGCGCACGCTCTGCGATGAGGCCCTCGAAGCATTTCCCAATTGCAAGGAATTGCATATTCGTCGTGGGAAATTAGCCAATAAAGAAGGCGACCGTAACAAGGCCATTCAACATTACCGTTCGGCTGTTTATCTCGCCCAAGGCGCCGGTAATTATGCGCTCGCTAAAAAACTCATCTCACAAATGCTGGTTTTGCAACCAGAAGATGTACTCATTCGCTGCCAGCTCGCTGATATTGCTAAAGCGCACCCCGGTGAAGATGATGATGAGATATTACATACACTCATTCGTCTTGCCGTTAAGACAAACAACATTGGCATCGCGCTCGAACGTGCGCGACAACGCGTGAGCATTGCACCAGCGCCTGCATTTGAGGCCCGTAGCGAACTGATCGAATTACTGAGGCGCTGCAATAAAACGCAGGAAGAAAAACAAGAAGGCCTCGCTCTCTTCCACGACATCATTGAAGATGGCGACTACAACAAAGCGCTGAGCTTCCTTGAGCGTCTAGTTGCCAGCACTGGCGGACAAGATTCCAATCTAGTTTTCCAATTGGCCGAATTATATGAAGCCTTAGAACGTGAGCGCCAATCTATTCGCTACTACCGTCATGCCGTTGTTCTGTTTCAGCAAGAAGGGCGAAACGAAGATGCGCTGCAAGCATTAAATCAACTACTAAAATTAACTAAAGAAGCGGATGACGTTAAACAAGCCATTGCATTGCTCAATGATAATCACGCGATTAATTGGGAATCCATTCGCTCAGATGTACATACAAAAAAACATGGCTCTAAATCCTATCACAACTCTGAGAGTAGCGTGATTATGCGAAAACAGTAGGCAAGCTCCTACCGTTAAGGTAATCATGCATGCGTGCTGGCTTTTTCCCTGGCACTTGAACCACTAGTAATTCCACGGCCCCCTGTTGACAGCCTACTAACGCTCGTCGACCCTCAACATGGACCTGTGCTGGTTGTAAATCAACAGGCGCATCCACACACAGTACATCCAATATGCGCAAGCGCATTTCTTCAGCCTCAACCCAACAGCCTGGCGCTGGTGTATACCCGCGTACCCAGCGTTCAATTTCCTGAGCACTGTGTCCATGAAAATCCAAGTGGCCATCGACTGCGTTTAATTTTCCACAATAAGTCACACGACTTTCGTCTTGTGCGACAGCTGTCAGCGATGCATAGTTGTGCAAATAATAGGCGAGCGCCTCTGCCGCACAGCTTGCCATTTGATCATGAAGTACCGCAAGACGCGCTTGATCGCCTAGGGCAAAGCTTTGCTCATAATAGACCGGACCGGCATCCAAAGCGCGCACCATCGACATCACCGACACGCCCGTTTCAGTATCACCAGCTCGTATACAGGCTTGCAAGGGACTTGCTCCGCGCCAACGCGGCAGCAAAGAACCGTGTAAATTAATGCAATCAATACGCGGCAAATCTAAAACGGCTTGGCGTAATATTTCACCGTAGGCCAACACCACAAACAGGTCCGCGCCCTGTAATTGCGCTGCCTGCGATTGACCACGCAGGGTCTCCGGTTGCCAAACGGGAATACCAAGAGCCTCCGCGGCTACTTTGACTGGTGGCGGACGCAGCTGCTTACCACGCCCCGCTTTGCGATCGGGCTGGGTCAGTACACATTGCACATCGCTAAGCGCTGCAAGGCACTGCAGAGCTGGAACCGCTAGCTCAGGCGTACCCATGAAAACTGTTTTCAATCGCTCTGACATTAGCTTATCCGTTTTATAAAATATGTCGCTCTGGCTGTAATAATTCTTCTAATAAGGCCGTTACATAGACACTTGGATCAAGGGTTACATTAACGATTAAATCTTTCTTCTGATCATCACAACGAATGCTCGTTGGCTGAAAACGCAGGGCACGACGTGCCCCAACAGCATGTGATGCCGCAGCGTTAATTTTTAAACTGCTAAAGAATTGTTGTTCAAAGCTAGCTGCTTCTGCTTGATTTTCTGGCATATTTCGTCCAATCAACGGCCCACAGACTACGGCCTCCCAGCTATCTAAACGTTTTTGTGCCTGCTCTGTATCGTCCACGAAGGCATGCTCACGTTGAAACCAAGGCTTAGACAAACCAGTCTCTAAATAATCACCCTGCAAACACGTGGTCAGTAAATCTTTATTCATACGTTCAGCGACAAAGCGATTAAAGGCCTGACACTGATAGGCCAATGCATACTGGCGTCTATCCTTGGGCGTTACGGGAATGCGCTTAGGCAAATGCTTGCCCTGCCACAAAACCTTACCCCATTTCGCATGTTGCCCCTTTGGGCCCAAGCGCGTATAGCCAATGTAATTCGGACAACCTAGGCGACGGAGTTGGTCTAAAATCGCCTTTGCTCGCAGGTAGCCACTGTCCAAGGCCGCATCTTTAATACGGATGGTGTAGCGCAAACTTTTGATCGACTCTTCGGATATTTCACCCTTACTCTGCTCGACGCGCTGTACTTTAAATAATTTTTTATAACCAGCATTTTTTAACACCTGCGGCTGTTCAATCTCTTCTGCTGGCAAGCTAAACCACTGCAAAACTTCAGACTGGCGATCGCGGGTCGCTGCATAGGTAACCGTCTTAGGGTCAACATGCACACTGCGCGCCAAGCTAGCCGCAACTTGTCGGGTACTGATTTGACCGTGCTTCACCAAGACCCACAAGAAAGCACCATCGCCGGACGGGTCCTTTTGCAGCACCTCCTCCACCTTGGTATCAGAGATATCGCGGCGAACCGTGCCGATAAGAGGGTCTAAGTCAGAACAGATACGTGGTAGCATGCCGCGCAGTCCATCACCAGCTGAGCATGGGTCAAGCCAGCATACCGCTGGCTGAGGCGCGCATCACGCCTAAGTCACAGATCTTAAGGGCTTACAGACAAGGACTGGCCTGTGAAACATTTTTGGGGTACGCTTAAGGATGTCCGACCCCTACCTCAACATGAAATT
>CBDUFM010000546.1:0-3069 GCA_965366325.1 uncultured bacterium | reverse complement strand
GTTTCTCTACCGGGCCAAATGGTGCTACCAGTCCAATTTTAGCGGTTCGCCAAATGCGTGCAACGCTGCGTTTAAAAGATGGTGAGGTGTTGTCTATCGGTGGATTGGTGCGAGAGGAAGAGCGAGAGAGTACGCGAAAAACGCCCATAATCGGTGACATTCCGTTACTTGGTTTCTTTTTTAGAAGTCGACGTTCCAGTCAGGCACGGACTCAGTTGTTGTTTTTCTTGCGCATTCATATCTTGGATGAGGGCAAGGCAGGCGAGGCGCGTGTACATTTACCCGGACGCGGCATGGAGCAACTTGATCATAAACTAGTTACACCGCCAAAAGATGGCAAAGATATAAAAGCAAAGGACGAAGATAAAAAGCCACAGTCGATCGATTCTAGCGCTAACAAAGAAGCGCGCACTGAGTCAGAAGAGTAGCTAGATGAAATATGTTTTTGCTATAATTCTGGCGGTGGCTGCTGCGCTCTGGTGGTTTATGGGCACTGCTACAGTGGCGGATGCAGGGCAGCAATCGGACCTCATGTTACACCTCGTGAAGCGTCAGCGTTTGGAAATATCCACAGTAGAGAGCGGTCAGTTGCAGGCAGTGAAATCGCATGGGGTGACCGCAGACCGTGGTAAAATAGAATGGCTGATTAAAGAAGGCGATGAAGTCAAGGCTGGTGATAAGGTCATAGAACTGGATGCCAATCAGTTTGAGGAGCAAATAAAAAAGGCTGATACGGATATTAAGTTGAAAAAAGAAGACTTAGAATTCTTAATAGCGAATTTTCCGACGGAAGAAAACATTGCTCAGAGTTGGATTGAAGATTCGCGTTTAAAGCATGAAACGGCGCGTGAGTCATTGCGTAAATTTATGCAGGTAGATAGCTTCAAAAATATCAACAAGCATGAGAAGTCGATTGAAGAAAGTGAGCAGAAGCTCGATCAAGCGCTGGCAGACTTGGATAAGAAACAAATACAGTTAGATGATAGTGTGTTTGTCGAGGCGTCCGTACGTGCACGTTATGAAAAAGAATTTCAGACGGTGAGTAAGTCAGTTTCGACTACGCGTAATCAATTGGAGGCAGCGACCAATGAGCGGAATCTCTATAAAAGTAGAACCTACCCCAAGGAATTGAAAAAGCTTAAGCGTGAATTGGAGCGTGCTGAATTAGAAGTTGAAAAAGAGAAGGGGCGTTCACGGCAATCCTTGGCCAATTATAAAAATAAGATAGCCAACACAGAGGCGCAGATAGAGCGTTTGGAAAAACAGCGCAACAAGGCGGCGGATTCACTCAAGCGTTGTATTGTCACTGCGCCAGTATCTGGTGTGGTTATCTACGGTGACCCCAAGGCCGGGAATCAACGCTGGATACGCCAGAATCTTAAAGCTGGTGGTCAGACTTATGCCAACTACACCTTAATGACGATTCCGGACATGAGTCAATTTTCGGTGCAGGTGCCGATATCTGAACATGCGCGTGGGCGTATTGCAGTTGGTTGTCAGGCAGAAATTGAGATTCCGGCTATTCCTGGCTTATTGGTCAAGGGATCTTTAACCAATATTTCGCAATTGGCAAAACCACGCCAGTCCGGCAATCCGTCCAGTCCCAAAGTATACACGGGCACCGTTGAGTTGAGTGAACATGACTCGCGCATGGTCAGTGGCATGACTGCGCGCGTGACTTTAATTGGTGAAATAGTGGACGATGCCCTGTGTGTGCCGGTCGAGGCTGTATTTGCAGAGGAAGGCGCATATTACTGTTATGTACAACGCGGGAATCAGGCCGAACGTCAAGATATTAAACTGGGCAGGATGAATGTGTTTTTGGTTGAAGTTGTGAGTGGTCTCAGTGAGGGCGACACGGTTTATGTCGTCGAGCCAACGGATGCTCAGCAAGTTGCTGTAGAATAAAACAATGTCAGCACTGATAGCATTGCAGGGTATCCATAAACACTACGTCATTGGCGAAACGAAAATTGAAGTTCTCAAGGGTATCGACTTTGAAATTCAGCGCGGTGAATATGTGGCGATTATGGGACCGTCTGGTTCTGGTAAAAGCACGATGCTGAATCTGTTGGGATTATTGGACGTGCCAGATGCGGGCTCGTATCATTTGAATGATCGCGAGGTAGCACGCTTGGCGGATCACGAATTGGCACATGTGCGTAATCATCAAATAGGTTTTATTTTTCAGAGTTTTAACTTGTTTCCGCAGTATGATGTCTTGGCTAATATTACGGTGCCGATGCTGTATGCGCGCATGCCACGTCAGCAGCGCCGCGAGCGAGCGATAGAATTGGCTGAACAATTGGGGCTGGGCCATCGATTGTATAATCGACCGAGCCAATTATCTGGTGGTGAAATGCAGCGAGTGGCGATAGCGCGTGCTCTTTCTGTAGATCCACCACTGATATTGGCTGATGAGCCAACGGGTAACTTAGATGAAAAGCGCGGCGAAGAAATTTTAGAAATATTTGATGGACTCATAGCGGCGGGAAAAACTATTGTTATGGTGACACATAACAATGAATATCAAACGCGGGTGCAGAAGGTCTTGCATATGCGTGATGGGCATTTGCTGGTATGAATATTGTCGATGCTATATCCGTTTCTTTAGCAGATTTATATTTTAGGCGCTTTCGTACGGCGTTGGCCACATTGGGTATTGTATTTGGTGTCGCTGCGGTTCAGGCCATGTTATGTATCGGCGAAGGCGCGAAGCAGGAAGCCTTGGATGGCATCGCGCAGTTGGGCGTCGATAAAATTTTTGTGCGTAGTGAATTAACGGAAACTGAGGGCGTTGAAGATGATACCGACTTGGATCGCGCTGAGCGCCCAGGTCTCTTGCTGCGTGATCAACAGCATGTCCAGCGGCATTTTCAGGGTGTCGAGCAAGTAGTTGCGGCACAGGCATTGCGCAGCACCTTGTTTTCTGCGCAGGGCTATGAGACGGCAGTTTCAGTCATGGCAACGAATGCGGCTTATCGTGCATTGTCTGGTGCGCGGATGCAAAGGGGCAGGTTTTTACATAGCATTGATGAAGAGGAAACGCAAACAGTCTGTGTCGTGGGG
>CBDUFM010000545.1:0-3070 GCA_965366325.1 uncultured bacterium | reverse complement strand
GCTTTGATGATCGCTTCTTGAATATCTTTACTAATCAATGGACGTAAACGCTCACCGTCTATGGCATATGCTTTAATTTCTTCGGTAAATGTATCTAATACTTTATCGCTTGCAGGCGGAACAATCTCTTCCGTGATGCTGTGGGCGATGGCCTTCGCCAATTGTTGGTGAATGGGATCAATCGCTGCGCCGATGATGGCGTTCGCTGAGGTCTGGGCCTTCTGCTGCATGAGGAACAGATTAATCGCCTTGCTTATGGTGCTGCGGCCATGCTGTTTTAGGGAGCGTTCCAGTTCATTGACAAGCAGCGGAGCAAGTTCTGTTTGAATATAACGGCGCATCTGTGCTATGATGGCATCAATTAATAATTCATCTGCTTGTGCAGCAAGCTCGTCAATAAGATCGAGCTGTACTTGATCGAGACTGCGTTCATCAAAGTTTTCTTGGTTCTTAAATAAATCTTCTATATTGCTTTGCAGATCTGCTTGTAATTTCTGGAGGGTCTCACTCTTAAGATCATCACTAAGTATAGAACTGAGATCTTGCAGGACTTGTTGCTGTGCCATTTCACGTTCAAAGTCTACTTCGGCACGTTGTTCGGCGTGCAGCAAGTCTTCCTCTTGTTGCTGCAATTGTGCAATCAACTGCGTTTCTTGTGCCTTGATTGTTTCGGACTGTTGCCAGAGGCCTAAACTGATGACGGCGATCATGGCGCTATGCAAGCCAAGTGAGCTGAGCAAGGGTTTGCCTAGTTGGAGGGGTTCTGGTTTGCGGAGGGAGTAAGTCATCTGCTTATTCAACGGGATCTAAGGGGGCTGTGACAGCATAAGCTCGGTGATCTGAATGGAATAGGAGAGCACTTATATTCACGCGAGAGAATCTATAAGTTCTGTCTTGATTTGCTTCGTTTTGCCTATTTTCGCCTGGGTTTCTGGTTTTTAGTCTGGATTTGCGGTGCTTTTGCGTCAAGAGTGTAAGGTTTTGGTATGGGAGACACTTGGTATTGGTACAATCAAACTGGCTGGTATCGCCAGGCGTTTTCTCTAAACTCATAGGCCCAAGGAGACGCAGGCATGAAGACGATTGTGGTGTTGTTCAACCTCTTATTTGTGGTCTTGCTGTTGGTGCTCTTGGCCGTCTATATGAGTTTTGGTGAATCGAGTGGTCGCCTTGATGTGGGTACTGCGCTTGCGGCAGGGGCATCTGATGCACCGCTGCATCTCTTATATTATGCTATTGGTGGGTTTTGCTTAGCTATGTTGATTAATGTTCTGTATTTTAAACAGGCGGCGCAGCGTTTGTAAGCGCCGGAATGTCGAAGCAGAACCCATTTGCAGCACCGCAGGTAGATACGTCTTACGTAGCAGCTCCAGCGCATTTTGTTATAAAACGTCAGCAAGATGGCTTGCTGTTGGAGGATATGGTGACGCTGCCACGCTTCTGTGTATGCTGTCATCGTCCAGCGCAATTTAGACAGCTCTATCAACAGCATACCTTTTGGAGCAGATTCCTATTACAGTCAGCGCCGTTCCAAATGCAATTCTGGCAGTGCTGGCGCCATTATTGCGTGTCACTGCTTGCTGGGCTGTTCAGCCTGTGTTTAAATATGGCCGCTCTCATTGCGTTGTTCGTGGGTTTTTATGCGGACGTCGAATGGATATTCTTTGCCCTCGTCTTCAAAGCATTGGCTTTTCTTATTAAGAAACATGCCCACGTAAACGGGCGACTTTGTGCGCGTCTGCTTAGCGAGGATCTGACCTATATCGTTACTGGATTTAACCAGCGTTTCTTAGCCAGATTTCGTGAATCGGCAGTTGAAACCCGCTTATAAGAGCTTATTGCGCAGTATTGCCTTTATCGTGTATACTTTATTCAGCTACTTAGCTATTTCTGAGCTTGGGGCAAGTTGAGCCGCGTGAAGGGTGTTGATGAAGATTTACGATGAGTTACCGGATAAGCGCATCATTTATCGCATTAATGTTCGCTTTTATGAAAAAGTTTATGCCGACCCGTGGCTATCGAAGGTGTTTAAGAATACCAAGCAAGATCATATTACCAATCAGCAAACGCATTTTATTACAGCGGCCTTGGGTGGTCCCAATAATTATTCAGGGCGGATGGTCTCGAATGCACATCCACATATTTTTATAAGCGAGAACATGTTTGAACATCGTGCTCAATTATTGCATGAGGCGTTTGTAGAAATGCATGCACCAGCGATACTGATTGAAAAGTGGACCAAGATTGACGCATCTTTCAAAAACGTCTTAGTGAAAAAAGATCGCTTGGATTGTGTTGGTCGATTTAAAACTGATGAGATACTGTATTTTCCAAATTGACTAAGTTGCCAAATACTAAGAAAAAAGGCCTAGACGATATCGCCTAGGCCTTTTGGGTATTATTGAGCAGGAGAGTTAGTGATCGTGATCGTGATCGTGATCATGCTCGTCTTCGTCATGTTTGTGATCAGCGCCTTTTTTCACAACACTGCGTGTGCGATCGTGATAGAGACCGCTGAGATTGATAACGAGGTTGTCGGCATTGCTACCTTCGGCTACTTTCCCTGCGACAACCACATAGCTACCAGCTTTGATGTCATCAAAGCCATTGAGTTCTGTTTTAAGAACGACATTGTCATCGCCAAGGGCTTGGACAGTAACGATATTTTGTAGACGTTTACTTTTTGATTCACAGCAATAGTCCCACGGTTTAGGGCAGTGATCGTCATCGCTTGCGTCACAGGCGACTAATGCTGTGTCATCAGCGAGGAGGGTTGCCGCGCGCGCAGAGACAAAGGGGCTCGCGGTGCCACCAATGCGACCTTGGATCACGACATCGTCGCCGGCTTTGGGGCTTTTCGCTTTAAGGGCGCTAATGGTGATGGCGTTTGCTGGTTTTTCACTGAGGCTTAAATGTTTCAGCACTGCGAAATCGGCGGCTGTGCTCGGTGCAGGCGCAGTTGCTTGTGATCCCGGTGTGCTGGCTTCGTCACCACATGAGCTAAGCACGAAAATGCCAAGCGCGCAAGTGATGAGGCTGAGTTTATTGATAAAGGTCATGTCTGTGTTTC
>CBDUFM010000544.1:0-3073 GCA_965366325.1 uncultured bacterium | reverse complement strand
AGCAAGAGCACGTAGAGGCTGAATTAGAGCCAACCACTGCAACTGTCGTACCAGAGCCTAAAGTTACCAGTGTCACCGGAACGGTTGTTTCCGTAGAAGCGGCGATTTCGAATAGTTCTGATAATGTTGCCATTCGCGCAGTGCCAGCCAGCCCAAGTGTGCGTCGCTTAGCCCGAGAAATTGGTATTAACATTGCCGAAGTGAAGGGCACTGGTCCTAAGGGGCGTATCAGTAAAGAAGATGTGAAAGCCTACTCACGCGCTAAGAATAATTCTGGTGGCGTGGCTGTTTCCGGTGCGTCAGCATCGATTGAACGCCGCGCCCTACCTGACTTTTCTAAATTTGGCTCAACACGTGCAGAACCAGTTAAGGGCATTCGTAAAATCACGGCACAACATATGTCGTACTGCTGGTCCAGTATACCCCATGTAACGCAGTATGATAAAGCAGACATTACTGATTTAGATGCACATCGTCGTGTGCTCGCTAAAAAGTTACCAATTGAAAATGGTGGCAAACTAACCATTACCTCCATTTTGGTGAAAATAGTTGGCGCAGCATTACAGAAGTTCCCGAACTTCAACGTCAGCTATGATGACATTAATCAGCAAATTGTGTTTAAAGACTACGTGAATGTTGGTGTTGCTGTCGATACGCCAAAAGGGCTGGTTGTTCCCGTCATACAAAACGTCGATCAAAAAGGCATTGCGGCCTTAAGTGGTGACCTTGGGAAATATTCTGGCTTGGCACGTGAAGGCAGATTAAGCGCTGCAGATATGCAGGGTGGTAGTATCACCATTTCTAATCTTGGTGGCATTGGCGGTAACGCCTTTACCCCAATTATTAATTGGCCAGAGGTTGCCATCCTAGGTGTCTCTCGTGGCGAATTAGAACCGGTTTGGATTGACGGTGCCTTCCAACCACGCATGCGCGTACCGCTATCTCTGTCTTATGACCACCGCGTCATCGACGGCGCAGATGGCGCACGTTTCTTGCGCTGGATCTGCGAAGCGCTTGAAAACCCAATCGTTGCGCTGACCTAAGGCGTCATGCATTAAGTATCATAAACAACAGCCCTCCGTGAAAACGGAGGGCTTTTATGTTGGACGATGAGGTTTTAGCTGTATGAGCAAGATTCAAGATTTAGAAGATGATTGGTCGATAACTATTCCAGCAGATCACGTATCATTGATGCTTAGGCCATATGACGATCCTGAGGTTATGAAACTCGGACTATTGTTGGCTGAGTCTGAAGTAGAGTTGCTAGATGTATCGAGGGTAAATGAACGACTTCACGATTTGGACTATGCGGCTCCATGGCCTGAGGAGGCTTTTGCGTTTGCCACAAATGAGTGTGGAGATTATTTTGCTTATTATTCTATGGGTGATGTACAGGTGATTATATATGTTAACCCCTTTGAGTCCCCAGAAGCAGCAATTCGTAATGAAGATGCATTGATTTATTCTACATTCGAGGAATGGCGCAGTAGCAAGCTGGATCCGTAATTCCAATAAGGCTACCAGTTGGAGGCTTTCGGAGACGGGTGTCTATGCTGCTAACAATCCACGTTCACTATTTATTAAATAAAACACCAAACATGATACGCGGATTGAGGTCTATCTGAATGCGTCCATCGTTTAATGCGTGCGGCTTGAGAGACCTGCAGTCGAGCTTATTTGGGAACCTTGATGTCGTGCATAGTCTGTGCTCGATTGGGTGAGAGGCTGGGTGTATTATTAATAAATAGCGCGTGCTTTATTAATAAACGGCGCGGGCTATTTATTAATAAACGGCGCGGGCTATTTATTAATAAACGGCGCGGCCGCCGGAAATATCCCAGGTAAAGGCTGTTTGAAAGGCGGTTTCTTCGGAAACAATGAAGCAGGCAGTTGCTGCGACTTCTTCAAGGGTGCCGAGGCGATTCATGGGGATGCGGCTGGTCATATACTCGACCTGCTTGGGATCCATGCTTTCAACGAGCGCTGTTTTTACCACAGCCGGAGCGAGCCCATTAATCGTAATGCCAGTTTGTGCGTATTCTTTGCCGACGGATTTCACTAAGCCAATCACGCCCGCTTTGCTGGATGAATAGGCGCACATGCCAGCGTTGCCATCTTTGCCTGCTATGGATGCAATTAAGAGAATACGTCCATAATCACGTTTTTTCATGAGGGGGATTGCATACTTGGTGACCAGAAATGAACCGACGAGATTGACGTTTATGCAGGCAGTGTATTCACTGAGGCTCACGTCTTCGATGTTTTTTCCATTAGGACCGACGATGCCGGCTGAATTAATACATACATCTAAGCGTTGCGCGCTATTGTGAACGGCTTCAAAACCATGGCGAACGCTGTCTTCATTAGAAATATCTACCTGCTGAATATGCATGCGTTCAGAGAATTGTTTCTGCGCACTTTCTAATTTTTCTTGATCACGGTCAAAGAGCCAAACATCGGCGCCTTCTGCGTGTAAACGCTTGGCTATGGAGAGCCCAAGGCCATCGGCGCCACCAGTGATGACGGCAACTTGTTGATGAAATCGTTGTGTAAAATAATTCATGGGTGTGCCAATCTATAGGAATAATGTTTTAAATTATGCTTGTTTGCAGACTTGGCGTTGGGTTCCAAGGCCTTCAATACTGAGTTCAACAATATCACCAGCTTTGAGGTACTGCGGTGGTTTCATGCCAAGGCCAACACCGGGAGGCGTGCCGGTGCTAATGACATCACCAACTTCAAGTGTCATGAATTGACTCAGGTAATGTAAAACAACATGGCAATTAAAGATCAAGGTTTTGGTTGAGCCAGTTTGTCTAGGTTATTTACGTCGCCGATTTCCTTGGCACTAGCGACCCATGGGCCGAGTGGGCAAAAGGTATCGCATGATTTCCCTTTATCCCATTGACCACCGCGCTCTAATTGAAAAGCGCGTTCGCTGACGTCGTGGCAAATACAGTAACCAGCAATGTGTGCGGCGGCGTCTTCAGGTGAATCTAGGTAGCGCGCTTCTTTGCCGACAACAAATGCCAGTTCAACTTCCCAGTCGGTTTTTTCACTCCCGCGTGGAATC
>CBDUFM010000543.1:0-3076 GCA_965366325.1 uncultured bacterium | reverse complement strand
GCTTGCCATTATTGGGTTTGTGCTCAAGCGATTAGTTGGCCGAATGAATCCAAAAAAAGGAAGGGGTATTTATTATGTGCCTAGGGTTTATGTGTGCTATAATGCAATTGTTTTAATTGCCATGGTTTTTATATGTGTTTATATGTCTCATTTAGAAGGCCGCTGGAGTGGGGCTGCAATTATTTTCTATCTTATGTTGGTTGGGTCAGCGCTGCATGTGTGTCGTAGGTTGAGGACGGAAATTGTAATAGGTGAGAGTTCAGTGACCTTTAAAATGTTAAGGCGGGTAGAGGTCCCATATGAGTCGATTCGATTTATTCGGAGCAATCAGCTAAGTAATATGCCATTCGCAGAAATTTCCTATATGGATAAGGGTAGGTTGAAAAAGTTTTGTGTTGATAAGGATGTTTATCTATTTGATGAGCTTATTGGGAGATTGTCGGATAAGTGTGGCCTTGCAGTTAAGAAAAAGCGAGCTTAGACACGCAATTGACGCGGGCTGCACTGATAAAATTGGCGCACGGTTTTATTAAAATACTGTAGATCGCTAAAGCCACATTCATTGGCGACGCGCTTAATCGGTAGTTCGGATTCTTGAATCAGTCGTTTGGCCAGCTTCATGCGCTCTTGGCGGATGTAGGCGATGACGGTCATACCGAGTTCTTTATTAAATAAGCGCGTTAGTTGGTTGGCGGATATTTTGAGGTCTTTGGCTATTTGTGCAACGCAGAGATCGTGATTGAGATTGGCGGCGATGACGTGCTGGGCGAGGAGGACCGGATTTAATTGACCGTCCTTGGCGGGCCCATCAAAGGCGTGCAATTGCCAGAGTATTTCCCAGATTGCTGCCTGACTGCGGCTTGGGTCGAGGTGTTTTTGCTGAACGGCGCTGCGAAATAAATACGTGCAACATTGTAATTGTTCTGGATTTAAATGGCAGAGGCTGCTGGTAAAGTCACTTGTCTCCACATCGAGATGGAAAATACAAAAGAAATGGCGGTAGACACGTTTTTGGAAATGAAAGGCCATGTGTTGGCGTGGGCCAATCAAGGTCATGTTGCCGGGTTTGACTTGGTAGTGTTGGTCACCGACGTCTAGGTCAAAGGCCATGCTGTAAAGATGGAGTGACCACAGGTCTTCGAAGTGATAGCGCTCTGGGCTGCCTGTTCCTTGGTGACGGCCTTCGCCGAGGTGCAGTATCTTTGGCGGCTGTGTGGGGGTCAAATGATGCATGGTGAAAATATACCAGTAATAGATGATTATGCCATGCTTATCACGGGAAAGTAGCCGCTATAATGCCCGTAATCTACCAGATAGGAGCAGACATGTTGGATCTTTCTCAAGCAGTTTTAAGCACAGCAGACCATGAAGCGTATCAACGGGATGGCTTTGTGATTGTTCGTCAGGCTTTGTCGGCCGACTATATACAAGATTGCAGAGAGGCGGCTAAGGCCTGGGTTGCGGCAACAATTCAAATATGGCTTGATCAAGGCTTACTAGAGCATGGATTTAATGACTTGGGTTTTAGAGAGCGTTTTCTTAGGGCTTGGCAAGCTGCAGGCGAACCAGCGTATGCACGGAGCCCGCGAGCAGGAACGATTCATGCGGCACCAGAACATATGTACCGTGTCCTGCATCATGAACAATTAATTGATCTGGCTGAGGAAATATTGGCTACGAATAAAATTGTGCGCCATGCTTCGTTTAATTTACGCCCAAAGGCTCCGCATCAGCGCTTCACTGATACGCCCTGGCATCAAGACGCGCAATATTTTCCGAAATATGCAGATGCAAATATGGTCAATATGTGGTTTCCCATGCATGATGTCGATGCGCAGTCAAGCTGTTTGGCTTTTGCGCCAGGGGTCCATAAGCAGGGTTTATTCCAAAATGATGAAAGCGACATCAACAATGGCTTCATTGGTTTATGTCCAGAACAAGCGCGCGAGATGCCATGCCTCCCAGCCGAATTAAAGGTGGGCGATGTGGTTATCTTTACCAGCAAAACACCGCATGTGGCCATGCCCAATCACAGTGACTTGATGCGTTGGTCTTGGGACGTGCGCTTTATAGATTACAAAGATGCGGATGCTGAGGTCATGCAGCTTGGCAAATTGGTCCGGCACCCAGATAAAAATTTGCAGAGCGACTACGTTGATTTCGTCGAACGTTGGCAAGACATGGCGTGGTAAATTATTATTTCCAATAGGGATTCAGTTCGTGGCTGCGTTGTACGCGCTTGGCGCGTTCTAAGAGCCCAAGCTCATCTGCCATGGCGTCGATGCTGGTGTTGGGGTCGTTGCTCCAAAACAGACCATTATCTTCGCGCTCGCTATAGCTGAAGCCGACATTGTCGCCAAAGCGTTCGGTGAAAACCGTACCGTTTCTCAGTGCAGGCATCCAGAGGAGGTGTAGGGGGTTAAGGTCGATTTCACTGACTAGGACAGCGTTGGCCTCAGTAATTTGTTGGTGAATAAAACCTGTGTGTGGTTGTATGACGCTGGCATTGTTGCGCATGGTCGCGGTGACAATCCAGAAGCCATGCTGTAAAGCACGTGCCTGTGGTAAAATGGTTTGTGGACTAGCGGTGCACCAAGCAACGAGATCTACATCAGCATCTTCTAATTGCTGCCATGCCGCAGCGTTGGACATGTCGAAACAAATTTGTAGGCCAAGGCGTCCAAAGTCACAATCGAAAACAGGTAATTCTTTTCCAGGGCTAATGCCGTCTTCTAAGCCGTGCCAGGTTTCATCAACAACAGGAAAGCATTTGTCATAGCAGCCAGCGCGTTCACCAGAACGGTCAACGAGTATAATGCTATTATAACACGCATCGCCACGTTGTTCGTGCATCGGCACGGCAATGTAACAACCATGTGCTTTGGCGTAGCTGGAAAAGAAATCTTCGATTGGTCCCGTGTAAGCAGTGGCTTTGTCTGCGGCATTATTGGCGGTTCCACTGCGGCCACCACCAGTGACAGCATGCTCTGGTAATAACAACAAATCCGGTACCGCCCCATGGTATTGTTTTTTGCTAGCACTGATCATTTTATCAAACAGTACTTTAATGTCGGCT
>CBDUFM010000542.1:0-3076 GCA_965366325.1 uncultured bacterium | reverse complement strand
AATATTCGATTCAATTACGTCAACTTAAGCGTGGCGTCCAAATTGTTGTCGGCACCCCTGGACGTGTCATGGACCACATGCGCAAAGGCAGTCTTGATGTCAGCGCTCTGCAATGCCTCGTCTTAGACGAAGCAGACGAAATGCTACGCATGGGCTTCATCGACGATGTCGAGTGGATCCTTGAGCAAACACCAGCTGAGCGCCAAGTCGCTTTATTCTCTGCTACGCTACCACGTGAAATCAAACGCATCGCACAAAAATATCTCAATAACCCCAAAGAAATTTCGATTAAAAATGTCAGCATGACTGCTGAAACCATCGAGCAAAGCTATTGGATGGTCAGCCATCTACATAAGCTCGATGCATTAACACGTATCCTTGAATTCGAAACCTTTAACGGCTTGTTGATTTTCGTTAAAACAAAAATGGCCACCGTTGAATTAGCAGAGAAACTAGAAGCGCGCGGCTATAATGCTGCAGCACTCAATGGTGACATCGTACAAAAACAACGCGAACGTACAGTTAACAATCTCAAGAATGGTAAATTAGATATCGTCGTTGCCACTGACGTTGCCGCTCGTGGCCTCGACGTAGACCGCATCGATTTAGTTATTAACTACGATATTCCCTACGACACCGAATCTTACATTCACCGCATTGGCCGCACCGGTCGTGCGGGTAAAGCTGGTCGCGCAATTTTATTCGTCGCTCCACGTGAACGCCGCATGCTCGGCAGCATTGAAAAAGCAAGTGGCAAGAGCATCACGCTTTTAAAAATGCCGAGCACCACTGATATTAACAATAAACGTATTAGTGAATTCAAACAAAAAATCACCGACGCTCTCGAAGGTGGTCAGTTAGAATTCTACCAAAAATTAGTCGAAGAGTATCAAGGCGAGCATAATGTCACCGGTCTCGAAATAGCCGCTGCATTAGCCAAGATTAGCCAAGGTGACAACGACTTCTTATTACAAGAGTCTAAAAAAGACATGAAGAGCGGTCGGGCAGAACGCGATCGCCGCAATGGTCGCGAGAAATTCGAACGCGAAGATTACGGCGAACAAAGGCGCGGACGCAAATCACGTGACCGTGATGCCGATGGCCCAGAAGAAGGCATGGAACGCTATCGCATTGAAGTCGGCCATGATGACGAAGTTAAACCCGGCAACATTGTGGGCGCGATTGCCAACGAAGCTGATTTAGACAGTAAATTCATTGGTCGCATCAACATCTTCGACGACTATAGCACAGTTGATTTACCAGAAGGCATGCCAAAAGAAGTCTTCCAGGCACTCAAGAAAGTGTGGGTTGCCAACAAGGCTATGAACATCAGTAAGGACACAGGCGGCGCAGGCCCACGTGGCTCCTATGTCGAAGGCAAAGGCAAGCGACCACCCAAAAAAGGTAAATTTGCTGGCAAGGGTAAGTTTGCGGATAAAGGCAAAGGCAAAGGTAAAAAGAAATTTAAAGACAAAGGGTCTAAAAAATCAAAAGGCTACCCACGCCAAGCAGACTAAATAACAGCAGCGCTGCACATCCACTTTTCCCCGTGAGGCTGGCGTCTATTTCGCCAGCCTCTTGCATGAGGCGCTGAAGCTCTTCAACACGTTGCTTAGCTTCCTTCAAGCCAATACCGTCTTGAGCACGTAGAAATTTAATCGCCTGAATTTTCTGGCCGCTCTTTATATAGGTCTTTAATTGTTCTTCCGCCTCTGACATGTTACGACTCCAGGCTATCGATCTTGCGCTGAATCACTAAGGCGTCATGACACCACTCATGCATCATTTCATTGACATCAACACCAAACGCACGCGCCACATCCATACCCCACAGCATATTACCTAGTGGGTTGACATGCAGCGCATCACGCATCAGTTTTTTATGTGCAACTCGGTCATCGAGGCGCAACAGTTCCCAGCGCTTAAGATTATCGATGAGCAAACTGCCTTCCTCTGCGGCGACGTCACGAACAATCTGCATATATGCGTGAAATTGCTTAAAATATAGCGGATCTAATTCCTCTTCCACTGCACTATAATAGGTTTGCAAAACACACAGCGTATCAGAGGAGCCCTGGATACGTCGCACCAATTCGCCTAATTGCCGTTTAAATACATCCGCTGTAATAGCATGCTGCGGATTGGAATCATTGCCGCCAACCGTTAGCAACACAATGTGCGGCTGGTAGATCTCCACAGCACTGTCAAAACGCGCCAGTAAGTGGGTGCTGGTTTCGCCACTAATGCCCACATTGATGGCGTGTTGGGCTGGACCCATGGCCTTGCGCAATCCAAGGTCGAGCCAATCGAACCAATTATAACGCCCCTCGGCATGCGGCCCACGCTCCGTGTTAGAGGAGCCAAATGCGACCATTCGCGTCGGTCGATGCTTAATAAGTTGCTCTTGAATGATTTGCTGCTGTGTAGGCACGTGTGACTTCCTTGATACGTATGCGAGCAGCCTCAGTGCTGTTCACGTTAGTGCCAGAAAATCTACTAGGATTTATCAAAAGTGCAAAAGCGTCTCGCCCAGCGGCCGTGCAGTGACAAGCCAAGCACCAGCGCTCTAGTTACTGCTGATCTAGGCAGCCTCACCGCTGCTAGCAGAAGATGTCTGTGACGACGCTGCGCTGTCATTCTTAATTGCGCTAAGCGGAACCAACGCATTCGCTTCACCGTCCCAAACCTTGAGGCGCAAGCAGCGCCAAACCTCGAGCGGAGACAGACTGGTACAACGTGGATTTTGCAGTTCTTCAAATTGTGCCATGACTTCAGGCAAGCGATAAAAAGGAATACGCGCATTCAAATGATGAATGTGATGGTAACCAATATTCGCTGAAAACCAATGCATGATGGAACTCATCTTCATGAAACTAGTTGAGTCCAGGGCCGCGCCAACATAAGTCCACTCTGAATTTTTAACAAATTGAACACCCGGAAAGTTGTGCTGTGCATAAAATGCATAAGCGCAGGCAGCTGACATAATAAAAAATGGAATGAAAATCATGTATAAGGCTGCTTGCCAGCCTAAGAAATATATCGTAAGCGCATACAGCGCCGCATGAACCACAATAGA
>CBDUFM010000541.1:0-3077 GCA_965366325.1 uncultured bacterium | reverse complement strand
CCTGGTATCAGTTGGCGCTCTCTTGCCGATCCTCATATTTGCTGATTGCTTTGCCGTATTGTGGTACCGACGCCACGCCCAATGGGATAAGCTAGTCAGCCTCCTGCCCTGGGTCTATGTCGGTATCCTCATGGCCTCGGCACTGATTTACTACCTCAACCAAGATAGTCAGGCCATTGCAACTCCACTGGAACCCGGCGCATTCACACAAAATGAAATATTTAATATGGTGATTGGCCTCATCGTATTAAGCATGCTCGCTGTTTATTTTCTGCGTAAAAAATTCGGCGATAAATTAACCCCTCATAACAGCCTCGCCGTTGGCGGCACCGGCATTGCCTGTGGTGTCTCAACCTTAATCGCCAATGCTGCTGGGCCGATCATGACGTTATACCTCGCAGGAAAAAAAATGCCCAAAGAACAATTCATGGGCACCAATGCGTGGTACTTTCTTATACTCAACGTCTCGAAAGTACCTATTTATTTATTCCTACCCACTGGCATCAAAGACCAAAACATGATCACCATGGATTCATTTCTCTTTGATCTCTATCTATTTCCGATCATCTTTATTGGTGTCTTTATTGGTAAATGGGCGCTTATAAAAATACCCCAGCAAGCCTTCGACATTGCTGTCGTCGTTCTTGCTGGGTTATCTGCGCTCAAACTACTGCTTTCCCCTTGGATTTAAGCGTAGCACGGCACTCACGTCTTGGCTGTATCCCAGCCGTTGTTAAGCGATGGCTACTTCAATCTTGCGCGCAAGTGCCTTTGCCTTCTTAGGTAGACGCACAAAAAGTACACCAGCCTCGTAGGTGGCTTTTATATCTTCCACAGCCACAAGATCACCAATTGAAAATTGATGCTGATAACTGCGTTGATTAAATTCACCGTAGACTTGCTTAAACCCCTCTGGCAGCGCGTTGCTACGCTCAGCCTTCACGGTGAGCACCCCTTTTTCGACTTGAATATCGATGCTCTCACGATCGACACCTGGCAAATCCAAGTTGAGTACATAGGCCGCATCACTTTCGCTTAAATGATAGCCGGCTGCTGTAGAGACACGGGCACTGCGTTGCGCGGGGAAACGAGATTGACCGCGAACTGATGGTAAAAAAGTCATAATAATCTCCTTTTAAATAGTTATGTGTTGTAGTTTTAAAATGGGTTCCGGCATTTATTTAATGTCGACTGGCACCTTGCTTGGCTTATCAGTTGCGACTTGCTGCACCTGCAATGTCAGCACACCGTCTTTATAGGCTGCTTGTGCTGAATCTGCATCAACCGCAAAAGGCAAGCGCAAGCGACGTTCAAGCTGTGTCGCTGATGCTTCTTCCACATGTGATTCGGCACCGGCGGGTACAGCGTTCTTTCTGCGTGCTTTAATCTGTAGATGGTCCTTGAGGACCTCGACCTCTATGCTAGCGGCGTCAACACCGGGCAGCGCGGCCTGAACGACTAGGGCATCGTCCTTGCTCCACATATTGATCGCAATCGAAGATGCAGAGAAAGGCCATGCCGTTGCTTGTTCCTCAATGATATGACCGACATCTTCAAATAATTTAGAGAGTTGTGGGGTAAAAATCATAACTAAGCCTCCTCGTGCTTGAATGGTTCGTGTATACCAATCACTAGAGCGAGGAAGATGCCAAATACCTGGGTAAATATTATAAGTTATTTATATAACATGTCTTATGTTATTTTCGTTAATTATACAAACCAATTAAATACGGTCTTATTGGCGTTATTTGTAGATATATTGAGTCATATTGACATATTTAATTAAGCTTGGCAAGCACACCCAATACATACTTCTGCAGTTCGATTTCCCAAGCACGGATAGCCGCAGCGCGTGAACCCTTGGCCTTAATGATATCATCCAAGAAAATCCGTTCAAAGGACTCAGTACCGTCCTCGCCATTCTTCAGGGCTTTCCAGTATTCAACAAAGCGCGACTTACCCTGTTTGCCGGCGCCAAAAATCCAAAAATGTGTCATCGCATAAACTTCTGCATAATTCAAACCTGGAATATGTCCGTAATGCTTAACATAATTGTCCATCGACCACAGCACATTTTTTTGCTGACCGTAAACCGCAACCAATTGACTAATCCGCGATTTAGGTGGCCTATTGATATACTTGCCACTCTTAAACAAAAAGGTTTCAAAATACACGGCCAAGCCTTCATTAATCCACGTAGGAACATGACGCGACCCATTGCAGGTTAAATGTAAAAATTGATGTGATAATTCATGTGCGATCACCTTACTTGGCGTAAAATCAGGCGCGACATCGGTGCTTTTCTCGTAGGCAAAAATACACAGAAGCTTGGGAAAGAAAAAGCCCCCCGTGCCAAAGCCAACCGGCGTACCAATCGACGCAGCAGAGCTCGAAAAATCATTAAAGGTATTAAAAATATGAATTTCCATCTTGTAGGGAATCACCGTATCCGGTTCATAGAGACTATAAAACTCTCGATACAAAGCCTCACACAATAAACCGTAATAGTACAGCTTCGCTGGGCTAACCTGACAGGTTAGATGGTAATGCGCCGTTTCTAATTCCCAGGTTTGATCCCATGCAGCTGGACCCGCATCAGACAAAGCCTGTGGGCGACCCTTATAATCAAGGACTTTCTTATCCAAGAAGAGACTCTCACGATAGGTAAGCAATGGCCCCTTTTTACGTTTTTGATCTTTCTTGCGTCGATTCAAAACTTCAAAGGTTTCGAGGATGCCTAAATTATCCTTATAATCCATAGCACCCGTTAAGACCAAAGCATTTATCTTGCCTTCATATTGTAAGACCAGAGCCACGTGCGAATCTGAAGAACCCATCACCGCTTCAACACCCAGTGGAGCCCATTTATCATGCGCAAATGGGCGCACATCTGGCGCTTGATAATAATCATAGGAGACAAATTGCATATCTTTCTGACCGATTAATGCGCCAGCCATCGCAGCTAAATCTTTACCAGCCGTCACTGCAGCTGTTTTTAATTCAATGTCTGCTTTAAAATCACCTGACCGCATAAACCAACTATGACGACGGACAATTTTAGGCTTATACTGATCTGG
>CBDUFM010000540.1:0-3078 GCA_965366325.1 uncultured bacterium | reverse complement strand
CATTAATAAAGGCGACGATATATTTATCGCTTGCCAATGGTGTAATCGGTGACGAGCCGTCGACATGCCAATTTGCGAATTGCTGTTTTTGTTGGTAGGGGGCCTGGGTAATCCATGGCGCATCTTGGCCGGAAAGGCGTCGTATGCTGGCCTGAGCAATGGTGTTTAGGTTGGCTTGTAAACGATTAGACAGGGTGATGTAGCGCGGCTGTTTGCGTTGCATGCTGGTGTAAAATGCAAGTGCGCTGTCTTTGTCGTTTTGGTATTCAGCACGACGCGCTCGCCACCAGTCAAGCTCTTGATCAAAGCGTGGGTCAATTGCCAAGAGGCGTTGGAGTTGTTGCAGATAATTATTGAATTCATCATTATTGAGGGTCAGGTATAAATGTGGTCGCAGTATTTGCGCAGCATTTTCGCTATAGCTAGCAGCGGCGCCTAATTCAATGGCTGTTAATAAGTAATTAAATGCTTCCATGCTCTTGCCCTGTGCGCGGCGTAGGGCGGCGAGGGCAATGCGTGGTTGCGGATCAGCAGGGGCTGCGTTGGCCGCGTTCATTAAACTTTCTTCGAAGGCAAGACTGTCGCCACGACCGGTGACACTGCGCTCGCCAACAAACAGCATCAGGTCACTGTGCATAAGTACACGATGTTGCTCTGGATAATGTATCTGTGCGATCAGTTCGCCGTCGCTATTGTTGTGTGTACTGATGTTTTGGTTAACCGCTATAAGGCAGCGTTGTTGACCGATGCGTCCCCATGGCGTGCTCGGGCCTTGGCTTTGTTGTGCTTGTTCCCATAGCATGGCTTGCTGTTTTAAATCAAATAGACGAATTTTATCATCGATAACGAGACAGAGGTTATCTTGCACATCCAAGAGCATCGCTCCTTGGCCGTCACCTTTGTAGACTTGAAAGGCGTTCGCTTCGCCATCGCGTGTTAGAATGACGTTACTGTCGATTGGTGTGGCGACGAGAAATTGTCCATCACTGCGAATTTGTCCGGCCATGCGGCTTACGCCGTGCGTATTTTCACGGGCTTGTAATTGTCGAATAAAACGCATGTCGACATTGTTAACCGGGTAGCTGTCGAGGCTCATAATCGAGCCATTGCTGGATACTTGTGCAATGACACCGCGGTTACTGAGTACAGCGATGCGCCCACGGTGCACACAAATGTCTGGGCTCAAATCTTGTGCACTACGTTGGTATTGATTGCGTACGCCGGTAATTTGCGCGACGACTTTGCGCCATTCTTCGTTACCAAGTAAATCGAGACAGATTAATTCTATGCGTTCACTACTGTTATTATTTTCAACGACGCAGAGAAAGATGCGATTATCTAATAAAATGGGCCGTGAAGCGGCGGTAATGACAGCAGAATTATGTAAGGTTTTGCGCCAGCGTTGTTGCCCTAAATGATCACAGGCGATGACACTAAGGCCATTACGGTCGCCGCCGAGTGCGACAATAAGGTCATCACTGACAAAGGCCTGATTACTTTGCGTGCCGAAATTATTAGTTCCGAGATTATGGATGGGGCCTAAGCGTCGACCGAGTAGCGGATCGAGGATTAGCATATTAATGCCGTTGCTTAAGACTAAAACGTTGCTGTTGCCTTGCGAGATTTGGTAGGGGGTTTGTTGATTGCGATTATGTTGATTAGAACGAATGACGAAGCTGCTGCTGCCGCCGCGTTGGAACTTGGGTGCTTGAATAACTGGTAGCTCTTCTTCCCAAATAGAGTCGACGCGTTCGAGGTGCTGCGGTATGGTACCGTGTTGAACAGTGTTGAGTAAACTTTGGGCAGCCGCTAGGCGCGGATCGACTTGGTCATTGTTTTGTTGCTGCTTGGCGCGTAAAGCATAAAAGAGATAGCTTCCTAATTGTCCGCGGTCCCAAGCCATATCAGCTAGTTGTTGCCAGGCCTGTTTAGCTGCCTGTGTTTCTGGGAAGCGCTGCGCAACGGCATGCAGTGCCGATTCTTGTTGCTGTGCTTCGGCTAGCTGATCGTTGGCGAAGGCGTTGACATGTTCGACCCACGCTTGGAGCAGTCCTTGTACCCTTAAATCAGCGATTAGGACGTCTTGAATCGGCGCGAAGCGCTGGCCATTTTGCACTAAGTGATCGGGATGCTCTTGTAAGAGGAGGCTGCAGCGATCGAGGAGCCGGCTGAGACCACCTTGCTGCGTGCTAATATCTTGGCGCAGCTGACGGACCTGTTGTTTGAGCTCCCAGGTGGCAACCATAACTTGGTTTTCAGCGCTCGAGAGACTGCTGCCAAGGAGGCAGGAGGCACAGAGTATAATCAGGAGTGATAGTTTCATAAGGTATGGCCAGCTTAAAGACTCGGCTTGCTGGTGCTATGCTTAAGACGTCGCCGCGCAGTGATGCTGTCTACCCAGATGAAGCCGTCTAAACTGCTGCAGACTAGCAAAAGGCCTCGCGTGGTTTATACACCCGCATGTTTCCATTTGATAACAAGCCGCGTACCTACGGCGAAATCGTCACGACGCTCACCAACCAGTTGGTGGCCTTCAGTATGCACACCTTGGTGGCACTGATGTACCGTGTGCGCTGCCGTTATCATAAAGACTACGACATGACCAAGGCCTGCCTGATCTTGTCAAACCATCGTTCTTTTCTAGATCCACCGTTAATAGGTGCGTTTATGAATGGTAACTTAACCTACTTTGCGCGGCGTAGCCTGTGGAAGGCCCCCGTATTAAGCACCTTGCTTAATCTCGTCGGCGCGATCCCGGTTGATCGGACCAAGCCAGCTTTGGAAACCTTTAAAGACACGATTCGTTACCTGCAAAAGGGCCGCAGCGTCTTGATGTTCCCCGAGGGCACGCGCTCCAAAGATGCGCGTATGGGTAAATTGCGTGATGGTTTCGCGCTCATCTCGCGACGGGCAAAAGTGCCCATTGTGCCAGTGTTTTTGTTGAATACGAACAAAGGCTGGCCGGTAACGCAGGCGTGGCCAAACATTAATTTTGCACCCATTCGGATTTATTTTGGTGCGCCCGTCCAGGCACCAGCGCACTTATCGGCGGTTGAGCAAGAGCGCTGGTTATCAAGC
>CBDUFM010000539.1:0-3091 GCA_965366325.1 uncultured bacterium | reverse complement strand
GCAGGTGCTGCTCGGTGTCTTTCCACGCATCACCTTCAGGGACAAAGTCTTGCTTCCACTCAGGGAGCTCGACGCCAGATAGGCACGCGCTGGCGCAGAGGTAGAGCGATAAGAGCAGTAGCAGTCTGTACATCAATGAGGTCCCTATCAATCAGTTGCCAGTAACGACGGCAGTTCTTTCACATGCATCATGGTGTAATCAGGAGCACAATTTTCCAGTGTGCTATCGTCATAAATGCGATCAGTGAGCTTGAGGCAACTGCGCATGCCAAAGGCATTGGCTGCCTGCACGTCACGTTCTGGATGATCGCCGACATGAAGGACCTCATTGACCTGACAGCCCGCTTGGTCGAGGGCATCTTGGTAATGTTTGGGATTGGGTTTGATCCATCCAACATCGCAGCTGAGGCTGTAAAAATCGATGGCCTCAGCAAAGCCATGCTGGGCAAACCAAGCCTTGCAGCCACGACTTTGCCACGCGACATGCGAAAGAATGCCTATACGGTAGCCAGCAGCCTTCAGTTGCTGTAGCGTTTCGGCAGCGCCCACAAAGGGTACAACGACATTACAGAATTCGGAGAGGCAGGCATCAATAGCCGCCGCCGCAGATTCGCTGCTGGCTGTGGGCTCCAGGCGTTCAACCCACGTGTTCATGATCGCTTCCAGATCAATCTCTTGGTGTTGGGGATTCTGGGCTGGGTCCATGCAGGTATCCCAGATACGCTGGAAGTCTGTGAGGCAGTCTGTGCTCCAAGTGGAGCAGACCGCTTGCTCATCGACGCCCAGCAGCGATGCCATGGCCGCTAAGCCACGGCGCTGACTTTCACGATAGGGCATGCTGTGATTGGCAGCGAGTGTGTCACCCCAGTCAAAGGTTATAGCCTTTATGCGCATGTCTGGTATTATCATAATGTTACGTCCATTCCAACATGATAGTAGAAAGCTCTTGATAACGGATGTCTGATCTTGATGCCCAATTGGTAAAACGCGTGCTTGATGGTGACCAGAGTGCCTATGAAGCGCTGGTAGCACGTCATATTGGCCGTGCTCAGGCTGTTGCACGTGGTGTATTGGGTAACGATGTGGCAGTTGACGATGTTGTGCAAGAGTGCTTTATGCGTGCATATAACCGGCTTGGGCAATTAGCACAAGCACAGCAGTTTCCATCGTGGCTGAGCACCATCGCGCGCAATGAAGCGATCAGCTGGTTACGTAAGAATAAAAAGGCCAAACAAGTTGACGTTGATCATGTGGTGCTCGAAGCGCCCAATCACGATGAAGAAGAAGAGGCCCTCGAACGTGAACGCAAAATTCAGGGTCGTCGTTTACGTGCAGCCATAGATAATTTAAAATCTAGTTACCGTGAGATCATCAATCTGAAATATGACGCGGGTTTGAGCTACGAAGAGATGGCGGATACACTCAATACGAGCATAGCGAATGTCGAGAAGCGTTTGTATCGAGCGCGCAAGGCTTTGCAGAAAGAGATGCTCAAGGCTGGTGTGCAAGAAGAGGCGCAAGAGCGCGCACAGCAGCAAGATTAAGGCACTGCTTGCAGAGCCCGCGCTGTGCAAGTGCTTCAGAAGAGCCAAGTATGACAGCAGAACTGATGCACATGTTGCGCAAAAAAATATAATACAGTTGGCGATAACACTGTGTAACAGTGACCGCTTGCGTGTTATCGTTGTAAGTGCTTGGCCGTGAATGACTTTTCAAATGTATGAAAAATAGTTACAAAAAACACGAAAAGTTGGACGGAATTTATTTGCACAGGGAATTAAATGCGGGTATAGTTATGGTGTAAGGAAGAGACAAACGGATCACGATACAAACTAGGATTGCGGCCCCGGGAAACACATTCGAACTCATTTATCGCAAGTTGTCCTCAGCACGCAAGCCGACCAGCCGAAAGGCGTATGTATTACAAGCCGTTAACATTTTCTTTGCACGAACAGGATGGAGCTACCGCTATCTTATTCTCATAATACTTGCAGGACGAGTTCATTCCTGAAAAGCCCAGTCTCGCGGAGGCTGGGTTTTTGTATGTCCTAAGGAATTTTATTGCTCAGCGTTGCTGGCTTCGGCTGTCTTGTCGGGAGTTGTGCCCGAAGTCTTGCCAGAAATAGTCGCAAAGAATTTTTTCGCATTGCTGCGGTGACGTACGACAATTAAAAAACAAATAAGACTTACTAAAATACTGGTCGGCAGTGCAGGCATGCTCAGCGTTTGTTCGTGGTAATTAAAATAAATAATTGGACAAGCTAGTGCGGCTACGATGGAAGAGGGACCAACGGCGTCGCTGCGTTTAATCTTCCAGATGCCTGCGACGAGTAGCCAGCAGATAACCCAACACAGAAACGAGAGTCCAGCTACGGCAGGAATAAGCGCGAGTAAAACCCCAAGTGAGGTGGCCACGGCCTTGCCACCTTTAAAGCCATGGAAGCAGGTGAAGCTATGACCAATAACTGCCGCCATGCCGGCGCTAATCGGTAAGAGATCACGCAGCAGGCTGTAGCTTCCCCAGTCAATGAGTGCAGGGCCATACAGAGTAAATAACAGTACTGGCAAGAGACCTTTAGCGACGTCAGCAAAGAACACGATGAAAAACCATTGCTTGCCGAGTGTGCGCCCGGCGTTGGTTGCGCCGATGTTACCCGATCCGTGCTCGCGTAGGTCAACCCCATTCACGCGCCCTGCCCAGTAAGCAAAGCTCAGTGATCCAAGCAGATAGCAGCCGAGCAGTAGGCCAGAGTAGACGAGTATAGGCATGTCTATAGATGTAGCAGTGCTTGTAGGGGCCACAACATTGCAAGTGAGGAACGTGGCACAGCATAGTGCGTATGAAGGCATGGTTTCTCCCTATTGGTTTAGTGCTGGCCCTTATCTTTGGATTAACGGTGCCATCTGTCGGTAATGCTTGTTATGCATGGCGTTTTCCTGCTGAAACAGGTTTAAATTTCATTGCCTGGAATGTAGTTGTAATTTTTGTGATTACCGGATGGCAGATGCGTAGCAGCTCGTTTGAGGGCATGGGGCCGTATGCAAAAGCAATAGCTGTCGCGGTTCTGTGTAATTTATGTTTGGGACCGCT
>CBDUFM010000538.1:0-3094 GCA_965366325.1 uncultured bacterium | reverse complement strand
TCGCATTGACCCGGCATCGATACTGGTCGCGCATGACGAACTGGATTTAGCCCCAGCCATTATACCGATGGGAACCGGCAATGATTTGGCCAAGACCTTGTCCTGGCCTGGCCTGCAAGAGGCGTCCCTAGAGCAGATTCTGACGCAGATAGCCCATGCTGTACCTGAGCGATTTGATCGCATGCATTTGAGTGGGCCACAGATACGACGTACCTGGTATAACTACTGCAGTTGGGGTTTGGATGCCGAAATCGCTCATCACTTTGATATTTTACGTAAACAACAGCGTCGCCTGTTTTTCAGCGCGGGGATGAATAAGCTGGTTTACGCCTATTTGGGGCTACGACATCGCGGCTTTCAGCTGTCTCAGCAGCTTGCTGTTCAGACATCTGAGCCGCCATTGCCTCGTCTGGACCTCTTGAGATGCAGTAGCTTAGTCTGTTCCAATATTAATAGCTACGCAGGTGGGATGCGTTTGGGGCAGGCGGTTAATCATGCTGATGGACGTTTTGATATTTTTACCATGCCGCATGTGCTCAACTTGTTGCCGGTCATCTTGGAGCGACGACGTTTAGCATCCTGTGGGCAGGCACAGCAGGTGACCCTGCGCGTAATGCGCACGACGATGATGCAGTGTGATGGGGAGGCCTTTCAGGCTGTGCCTGGCTCCTATGCGGTGCGAAGTGCTGGTCAGTTGTCGATTTTACGAAATCGTCAGGAACGCCGTTAGGCAGAGCTTGGCTGACTCGTGCCAGAGACGCTTTGTTCAGCGCAGATATTTTCTACTTGTTCGGAGGGCTGTGTTGGTGAGGGTCTGCGCTTATGAAAACTATCCTAATTCTATTGATGTGCTGTGCGCTCTTTTCCTGTGAATCGCGTAAGGGAAAACATGTGGACCACCTGAGTGCGATCGATGAAGAGAAGGTAAAGGAAGAAATTGCCATTCTCAGCGAGGGTAGCAAAACTGATGACGCCGATGCGGAATTTCGCTATAATGAGGCGCGAGATAATTTATTAAAGATGGGCTCTGGTGTAGAACCTTTTCTGCTGTTTGAGATAAAAAACGGGCGTGATTGGTCGGTGCGCTTAGGTTGCATTGAAGTACTGGATGGCATCGGTAGTAAAAAGTGTATTGAATCGTTAATAGATTGTTTGCTCGATGAGCACCCCTTAGTTGCACAAAAGGCCATGTATTCGCTGCGCGTTTTCTGTGGCCACCGCATCGTACCAGATACAGATATGCCGGGTGCGCCAGTGCCGCCCATTCCCCAGCGTGCAGCGGGCGATTCCTATGAAAAGGATTATGTCATTTGGGCGACCTGGCACGAGCAGAATCGCAAGGCCTTTCACCGCGCTTGGGTAGAGTGGTGGAAAGCGCATAAGGGTGAAGTGACGATCGAATGAATGTTGATCCGTCATTGTTAGAGGCGGTCAAAACATTTCCACAGACACCGGGTTGTTATATTTGGAAAGATGCTGACGGAAATGAATTATATGTTGGCAAGGCTAAAAATATTCGCAAGCGTGTGCGAAGTTACTTTTCCCGCATGCATAATCATGTGCCACGGATTCAGCAATTAATAGCCGAGTCCGTACATATTGATTACATAGAACTTGGTTCTGAAGTGGAGGCACTGCTCTTAGAGAACCATTTAATTAAAGAGTTGCAGCCGCGTTATAATGTACGGCAAAAGGATGGGAAAGATTATCCGTTGTTGGTGATTACACGCGAAGATTTTCCACGAGTCTTTATTACGCGTGATCAAACGCTGAAGAAAGTTGATTATTTCGGTCCGTTTACCTCAAGTACAGATTTATACCGTGCCTATCATTTCTTAATGCGCGTGTTTCAGTTCAGAAATTGTGATCTCGATATCAAGGCTGATGATAAGCGACGCCAGTCTTTTCGCCCGTGTTTAAACTATCATATTAAACTGTGTTCGGGGCCTTGCACGACACATATTCAGAAACCTGCCTACGCGGCGGATATCAAATCGCTGCGGGCCTTTTTGTCCGGTCGTGCAACCAAGAAAGTGCGTGATCAATTGCGTGAGAAGATGGCGTCAGCCTCAGCGGCGATGCGCTATGAGGACGCTGCGCGGTACCGCGATCAATTAAATGCCCTGGAGCGTCTTAATGAACGCGGACGTTTGTCGGATTGGGCGGCATCCCATATGCCTGAAATGGACTGTGCGCGGGCCTTGGAGCGATTGCAGCAAGCCTTGGACATTGCTAAGCCGATTCAGATTATTGAGGGTTTTGATTTAGCGCACTTGCAGGGCACCCATGTGGTTGCATCCATGGTGCAGTTTGTCAAAGGCGTGCCCAATAAAGACGGATATCGTCGCTATAAAATAAAAAGTAATGTTGCTGAAGGTGAGGCGGGCAATAACGACTTTGCTGGTATGGCCGAGGTGGTGAAGCGACGCTATCGACGTGTGCGCGATGAGGGTTTGCCTATTCCTGATGTTATCCTCATTGATGGCGGTCATGGTCAGCTGCATGCAGCCGAGCAAGCCTTGGCGGAGTTGCAGGTGCATGTGCCGATGATTGTTGGTTTGGCTAAAAAAGAAGAGACCTTGGTGTTCTCTGATGGGCGTGAATTGGTATTGGGGAGGCGGCACCCGGGCTTAAAGCTTTTAATCCATGTCCGCGATGAAGCGCATCGTTTTTGTCGGCGCTATTATCATCATTTGCAGCGAAAAAGCATGCTCAACGATTAAAGTCTGCCGTAGTTAAACGCGGTTTGGTCACTTTGACCATACTTTATTGCAGCGCTATTGGCTTTGTTTTCGCTATCATTCCATTATTGGGATTTTTATGACCAATGAATTGGTAGATCTGATTCACTGACAAGAAAGGAGTGCGCAGATGCCTTTTGATGTGCTGTATATAGCTATTTTGGTGATAACGGGATTGATATCATTTTGGGCAACGACCATGGTAAAATCTCGTTTCGCGCGAGCGCAACAGGTGCAACTACGACGTTCACGGCGTGGCGTAGAAGTTGCGCATGCTATTTTGCGCGCTGAGGGAATTGATGATGTCGAGGTCGTGGAGACGCATGGCTTTTTGTCGGATCACTATAACCCCA
>CBDUFM010000537.1:0-3101 GCA_965366325.1 uncultured bacterium | reverse complement strand
CACTCCTGAGGCCAACAAGTTTTCTATGCCGGCTAAACTATCGCCGGGTAAATGATGCTGCGGTGCCAATAAGTTATCGCTCCAGCCATCACCGACTGCTGCGGTGACACCACGTCCATCATGCCACCATGCCCATGGCAAAGCTTGTTCCGCAGGCCACTGCACAATTAATTGGGCGCGCTTACGTGCATAAGCAATGGCCCAATCAGCATAAGCCTGATCAGCACTTAATTCAAAAGCACAAATCGCTATATGAATAAAACGTAAATGGTCTGCCGTTTCAATACACCAAAGCGCACGCGGCTCTGCACGCGCACTGCCTAAATCTAAACTAACAAAGCGCTGCTCGTCCTGATCAAACCATTGAGGCTGACCAGGCACGCGATTTAAAATGTAGTCAGCAGCAGCACAGACTAGTTCTGCAATTTCTGCACGCGGTGCATGCGGTAATTGGGCGTAGCGTGGTAAAAATAATAAAAATGGTTCGGTTCCATGATGAGCTTCCTGAATTGGCTGATAACCACGCACGCAATCCTCACGCACCCAGCGTTGCAAATCGCGAAAACAACCATCAATAAATGCTCGTCGCTGCGGGTCAGGGCGCAAACGCTCTAGTGCCAACCAGGCTAAACAAAAATTAGCTTCGTCCTCACCACCGTGATCAGGACCACTCGGCTCCTGCACAGGTAAGCGCCGCATAACTTGGTCGAGCTCTTCAAATAACGCCGTTGCCGACGCTTGCTTAAGGATGTCCTGCATATCATTAGTAGCTGTTTGTGTACTCATACTCTACATTCTGTTTGACTGTAGCACATGTATATGATTGTTTTGTTGCATTTGATAGTCGGATCTTAACATTTATTCATGTTCACCGATGCTCAAATCAGCGACCTATTAGAGCAGGCCTGTCGCAACTGGGATCGAAGCGAGATCATGCACCCTCAGCTCACGGCCATGCCAGTAAGCACCCGCGGCGGCAGCTATACAGCCAGCCACGCATCGCTTATTTGGACCGCAGCAGGCAAACCACTACGCTACGCTATTTCCGCTGAGTCCGATAGCGATGAGAGCTTTCATCAATTAAACAAGCAGCAGATGTTCTTTTTTAACCGCGGTGAATGGATGCAACGCGACTCAAGCCGCTCGTATTGCCTAATTAAAATCGAGTGGCACCAAAACACGAGTTTAATTACCATCAACCATAATCAGGATAAACAATTTTTCGAACGCTCCGCCTTGGACCCAGCACTCCACGGACTGCTGGCACAATTTTGCAGCGCAACAGCCACAAACACACAAGCAACATTGTACCTTAAAAACCTACTTGGCCTCTGTCTCGCTGACATGCACAAAACAACAAATCCACTGAACAAGGCGCAATTACGTTTTCTTGCTTGCTGCGACCACCTTCGTGAGCACCTCAGCGAAAATCTCAGTCGCGAACAAATTGCCGCCAGCATCGGTATTCATCCGGGCCACGTCAGTCGCTTATTTAAACAATTCTACAGCGGTGGCTACGACAGCTTTCTCCGTACCGCGCGCAACGAACGTGCCGTGCAGTTACTACAACAATCAACGCTTCGCATAGAAGAGATTGCCCATGCATGCGGTGTCAGCAATGTATCTTGGTTTATTCGTTGTTTTAAACAGGACATCGGCAAAACACCCGGGGAATTTCGTAAACAGGGCACATAAGCACATGCAATAGAACTAGAACACCCAACTTTACTCGACTCCCCCATTAGCCTTAAAAAAATCAGAAAGCTCATCCCAAATGCTCAGCCACTACAATATTTCTATTACCTAAACGGTTCTGCAAATTGGCATCCCGCCCTATATTAACATTCACCTACTCTTGTTTAATCGTCTCTGATAACAGTGCCTGCCTACCCCGTTTCGCCAAGAATACCCTAGTGACGACACCACTCGCGCGGGATACGAACCTGCACTTCTTTTTGTGTTACAGGTGGACAGCAAAACGTGTCGCCGCAAGCCATATACGTAAGCAAAAGCGTTACGTCTATTTCATCTGGCGCGTCCCCTGCTAGGAGCTGTAGCGGCATGCTTATATGCACCGGCCCTGCTGGATAGGATTTTAAATCTGTCGCTTCGGCAATTAATGTTTCATGCACATGCACTTTTCCTGCTACGGCAAGCAGTGCATTTTCTACGAGCTCCACGCGCGTTGGTCGTCCAACTCCTGCCAAGCCATTTAACGGCAAATCGGTATCATAGAGGTGACAGGGTTCTTTGCTTTGATCGGGTGAAAAGGTTACCAAAAGACCCTGTCGTTCTACATCACGCTCTACCAACAGCTCTACCCCATCACTGGCAGCCGCTTTGTAAAACAGACTGCTCGTCTTTTTAGGCTCTCCACAGCCCGTAAAACATAGGCACAAAACGATGGCGACAGCTACAGTGCACAAACGCATTAATAGGACGCAGCTTTCTTTCCGTAGACCGTGTCCGGATATTTGCCCGCCAAAAATTTCATGCCTTCAACAGCCTTCTCTTTATCCGCAGCTTTATTTGATTGCATCATCATCGCACATTTTTCATAAGCGGAACGGACCTTGAGTTCTTTTGCAATAGCCTTGTCCTTTTTGAGTGCCTTCAGTTTCTCCCCTGCACCTTTTGTCTCCGTAAACCCATCAGCACCTACAACTGCTGCTTCGATTTTTTCGTAGCTTGCAAAATCATCGGTCGCATTTTCAAGCGTGGCATTCAATGTGGCCTCTACCTGCGCCTGGATGGCATCGTGAAATGCGATGATCTGGTCCCCAGCGCCTTTACCCGCCTTGGCTTTCTTCCGTGCCTTTATCAAAGCAACTCGTGAGGCTGGATTAAGGTTTTCCATCTCCCACCAAATCAAACGCAGTTTTTCATCGCTCATACCTGCCGGATCATTACGATAAGCTCCAATTTCAGCATGCTGCTTGGATTTCTCCACTAAGCCTTTTAGTGTGCTTATTTCTGTAAAATTAAAACTCATTGCGCGTCCATTTTTACCAGGCCTGTAACTAGTCTGCATAATGTTTTTCAGACTAATCTTCTTCGCATTTACGGTGTCTACTGCAAAATTAACATTGAGCTCTTTAGGC
>CBDUFM010000536.1:0-3106 GCA_965366325.1 uncultured bacterium | reverse complement strand
ACCATGAACATCTCTTTTGATGTGCATAGCCATGGTCACAGCCCAATTGAACTCTACGGCACCGAAGGATCTCTCAAATGCCCAGATCCAAACACCTTTGGTGGTCCAGTGGAAATGTTTACGGCAGCAAGCAAAAAATGGGAAGCACAAAACCTTAGCCATCCCTACGCAGAAAATATGCGTAGCATTGGCGCGGCTGACATGGCCTACGCTATTCTCAGCGGTCGCAAACACCGTTGTTCAGGTGACCTCGCATTACATGCACTTGAAGTTATGCATGCATTTGAGAAATCATCAGACAGCAAGAAACACGTTACCATTAAGAGCAAACCAAAACAGCCAGCAGCCTTTCCACTTGGCCTGGTTGAAGGTCGCCTCGACGCATAAGCTTCAGCTTATACAGATCAAAGAGCGGACAGTTTTTACTGTCCGCTTTTTTTGTGGCCGCCGTAGACGCACTGGCACAAGCCAGCAAAACAGATAAGCATTAGTCATGTCGAACAACGAACGCGTCCTTTTATTCAATAAACCGTTCAATGTCCTCTGCCAATTCAGCCCAGAAGCCAACAAAGATTGCCTGGCCGATCACATTCAGATTCCAAACATCTATCCGGCGGGCCGTCTAGATTACAACAGCGAGGGCTTACTGCTCTTAACTGATAACGGAGCCCTTGCCCACCGCATCACCGATCCGAAGCACAAGCTGCCCAAAACCTACCTCGTTCAAGTCGAAGGCATCCCCGATGACCAAGCTATCAAGGCACTGAGCAGCGGGGTAAAGCTCAAAGATGGGCTCACTAAACCTGCACAGGCACTGCGCATCGACGCCCCCGACTGCTGGGAACGCCAACCACCTATTCGTAAACGAGCCCATATTCCCACTGCATGGATATCCCTGACCATTCGCGAGGGACGCAACCGCCAAGTGCGCCGCATGTGCGCAGCAGTCGGCTACCCCACGCTACGCCTTATTCGCCAGCGTATTGGCCAATGGGATCTGAGCGATCTGCAGCCTGGCGAACACCGTTGGGAAAAAATCCCCAAGAACATCTGGTAACAGCTATAGACCATATACGCCAAAATATACAGCTTAAGACCCTGACAGCATTAGCATAATTCAATGAGCACAGACCACGATCATCAAGACTGTAATCAGCATGTGCATACCCACGACGCACCTGCGCTTAATGATATTTCCCGTCAGTTCTTAAATAGCTATTTCCACCTGTTGTGCAAAGAACCACCAGAGGCGGAAATTCACGCCTTTTACGCTGAGCAAAAAATACAACTCATCAGCCAATATAGTAAATGCAGTAGCGAAGAGATGCACAGTGAAGCGAGTCACCTCAACCGCCACATGCTACAAAAACAAAAAGAACTCAAGCCATTACGCCGACACATAATCTATGCGCTCCTAATCGGCGTGGGCGTCGTCGCCCTCATGCTCTACACGCGCTTTCACTGGTCGACATTCGTAGCACTGATTATTGCCTATATCTTAGCCCGCAATTCACGTCGTGAATACACATTTATGGAATATCAACTCATCGCCCTACAGGGCCTTGCCCACATCTTCAAAGAGAAGTTTGCTATCGTCGAAAGCGACGAAACTTAAACGCCTATTACTTAATCATTCAATTTTAAACGCAACGTTGGCGAGATAAAATCCATTGCCGCATTGCATGATTTGACCAGTCCCTGATAGCCCACCTTGGGATAAACACCTGCGTGCAGCGTCAATTCTTTCACAAGCTGCACTTCTTCGGTAAATACCGTATGACCAGACCAACTTACAGCGTCATGAGCATCACCGCTCACCTGTCGCGCCTGTCCAACACAGGCATAACCAGCTGGCAAGGAAAGGCGCACATCGCTGCGCATAATTAAAGGATAGTATATTTCAAAATCACCGTGGCGCTTTTCCATGGCTCGAAAAGTACCGTATAATTCTTCCCAGTAGGCTGGCAAGGTGATCAATAATTCATTTTCACTTTTCACCAGTGCCGATGGCAAGCGATAATGCGTTAGCAGCGTCAAATCACCGTCTATAGCATCAACACCATCCACCTGAATCGCAACCAATTCTGCTCCACGGTAGGAATCCGATATATTCAGCAAAAACCATTCTCGTAGCTCTGTCTCGCTCTTTCCATGCAAGACACTGCGCAGGAAATATGCATAAAACTCAGTTAGCGTGGTCGTTTCCTTGACAACCAACACCTCGCCTTCCACTGCACAAACTCGCTGACAGCTAACCACGCTGGACTTGGTATAAGCAGGCAAATCAACTAACTCAGATTTTTCCTGACGCAAAACCAAGGCTTTATTATTTGCCAATCCAACCGGTGATAAGTCAGGGTTGAAAAATTGTTTGACTGTCGGATCAATAAAACCAAGGCCAGGAATGTGTACAATCATATGATTAAATTGTCCGTCACTCGGTATGGAATCTATAATGAGCGAAGAGCTATTCACGAGGACTGGCTCAGCCGGTATAGCAACGGCTGCACATAAGGCATAGAGTAGCACACTCATATCTTTACAATCGCCATATTTATCCAGTAAAGTCTGCTGCGCTAATTTTGGCTTTACACCTCGTGTACCGAATTCAATGCCTTGATAGACGACATTATCACGCAAATGCTCACAAAAACGTAAGACTTTTTCGCGAGGATCGCTTAGATCCGCAACCAAGCTCTGCGCCAGTTTTGTCACAGATTCATCATAGCTTAATAAGTCTTGAACGGTTTTAAACTCATCGTTACCAACTGCCGCCCAATTATCCATACGGCTTCCGTAACGAAGCACAGGGAACGCACGGTCAACAGGTGCCATGTGCGGCTCCTGTCGATAAATAACCGCATCCTCGATCGCAAAAATGCGGCGACGCTCTTCATCTACAAGCATGCTACAATGGTGGGCATCAAAACCTATGTCGCTCAGACTCCCTACAAGCGACACAGCAGCGAAGGCGAGTGGAATATGTGAACACAGCCAGCGCGTTTCAAAGGACAACGATTCACAGTTCGACTTATCATCAATGGTAACACTATAGGTTAAAGTGTCTCCTACGCCTAAACCGGCAACAGGGACGTGTAGATTACGA
>CBDUFM010000535.1:0-3113 GCA_965366325.1 uncultured bacterium | reverse complement strand
TGAAGCCCAATACTATTCCTGGTGCAGTAAAAGACATCATGACCGATGATCGTCTACCAGCATTTGTTAGCAAAATTCTACCGTCAGAAAAATTACCTGCCGCCTTAAATCAATTTATGACTACCGATTCTGTGGCCGTGCTCAAACATGGCATTGACCTTGGGCTCCAAACCTGGAAATCTTTTCTAGGCAATCTCGGTTGGGTTAAGGACAATATCGATAAAGTTATTTGTCATCAAGTCGGTAGCGGACATCAAAATAGCATCCTTTCCACCTTAGGCATCGCTAAAGAAAAAGATTTCACCACGTATAAACATTTAGGTAATATTGGCACCGTTTCTCTGCCACTCACCGCTGCAATGGCTGATCAACGCGGACACCTCAAACCTGGCGATCATGTATCTTTCTTGGGTATTGGCAGTGGATTGAATTGTTTAATGCTCGGCTGGAAATGGTAATTACTGTTCTTCAATGACCTATCTTGACTACCCATTCACATCACATTTTTTTGACGCAAAAGGCCACAAGATGCATTACGTGGCCGAAGGGAACCCAGAAAACCCTGCCATAGTTATGGTGCATGGAAATCCGAGTTGGTCTTTTTATTATCGTCATCTCATTAGTGCATTTAAAGATCGCTACTACTGTGTCGCACCAGACCATATTGGCATGGGACTCTCAGATAAACCAAGTGATGCCGCTTATAGCTATCGTCTCGAACAGCGTATTGATGACCTCGAAGCGCTCATTGAATCTTTACCAATAACGCAACCTTTAACACTTATCGTGCATGACTGGGGCGGCATGATTGGCAGTGGGTTTGCCACTCGTCATCCCGAACGCATTAAAAACATGGTCATTTGTAATACGGCAGCCTTTGGTCTACCTAGTGACACCTCGTTTCCATGGCAATTAACAGCAAGTCGCACCCCATTTGGCTCGCTCGCCATTCGTGGTTGGAATGCCTTTTGCACCTATGCTATCAAGCATTGTGTCACCAAAAAACCGCTAGAAAAAGATGTGGCCGCCGCGCTATTAGCGCCATACGACAATTGGGATAACCGCCTCGCAGTATTACGCTTTGTCCAGGACATTCCGCTCAATGAACGTCATCCAAGCTGGCCGGCAATGAAAAAAGTCGAGGACAATCTCGATAAGCTTAAAGATATTCCTAAAATGCTGCTGTGGGGCTGTAAAGACTTTGTGTTTAATACAAAATTCCTTGATCATTGGCAGCGCTTATTTCCCGATGCGACATGTCACCGCTTTGAAGAATCAGGGCATTATATCATTGAAGAAGAGCGTGATCAAATAATCTCACTGATTGATCCATTTCTTCATCAAGAATGTGCGGTCGGAAGCCCTGCATGAGTAGCTTTGAGCCGCAAAACATTGCGGCCTACCTACCCTATCGCGCACAGGAAAATCCAGATTTACTCGCCGTTGCCGTCCCACACAAAACGGATGCGAACGGACAAAGCAGCTATAATGAATTAAGTTATGCTGAACTAAATACATTGAGCGATATTTATGCACAGGGACTACACGCTTACGGCATACACAAAGGCATGCGCTGCGCCTTGATGGTTAAACCGTCAATAGACTTTTTCGCCCTTACTTTTGCATTATTTAAAATTGGTGCTGTCCTCGTCTGCATTGACCCAGGTATGGGCATTAAAAATATAAAAAAGTGCCTTGAAGAATCCGATCCAGCTGCATTTATCGGCATACCTAAAGCTTTGATTGCCAAACGACTATTTTCGTGGCCTACATGCAGCATAAACATTGCCGTATGCACAACACCTGCACGTCGTTGGTTTGGTATAGACAGCCTCCAACACATCAAGGCACTCGGCGAAAAAGCCGATCCACTAGAAGATCCCATTCAATCCAAAGAGGAACTGGCTGCTATACTGTTTACCAGCGGTAGCACGGGAGTACCCAAAGGCGTTGTCTATAAGCACACGCAATTTTTGGCACAAGTGAAAGCATTGCTGCATATTTATAATATCAGCGTTGGAGAAGTAGACCTCTGCACCTTTCCGTTATTTGCATTATTTGCTCCAGCTATCGGTATGAGTTCGATTATACCAGACATGGATTTCACCAAACCGGGATCGGTTAATCCACTGCATGTTATACAGCCCATTAAACACTATAATGTAACCAACATGTTTGGCTCTCCTGCATTACTTAAGCAAGTGGCCACCTATAGGCAAAAACATACTTGTACGCTACCCAGCCTGAAGCGGGTTATTAGCGCAGGCGCACCAGCACAAGCCAAGACGCTAGATATGTTCAGCAAAATGCTCGCAGAAAACACTGAGATATTCACACCCTATGGAGCAACCGAATCACTTCCTGTCAGCAGCATTGGCAGCAAAGAAATATTACATCAGCACCGTCATGCAAGTGAACGTGGCTGCGGAGTCTGTGTAGGAACAGTTTCAGATGGGATTGAAATCGCCATCATCCCTATTTCTGATGAACCGATTCAACGTTGGCAATCATCACTTGCTCTTAAAGAAAATACATGGGGCGAAATTGTCGTCAAAGGCCCTGTTGTTACCGAACGCTATTATCACCGTGCTCAATCGACGCAGCTAGCTAAGATTACAGATGGCACGCAACTGCGACATCGCATGGGCGATATTGGTTATCTCGATGAACATGGAAAATTGTGGTTCTGTGGGCGTAAAAGTCACCGGGTGGTAACGGCTGAAAAGTGCTATTTCACCATACCTTGTGAAGGGATATTAAATACCCACCCCGCTGTTGAGCGAACTGCACTGATACCTGTGCAATGTGCAGAAGGGATTAAGCCTGGCATATGTATAGAGCTAAGCAGTGAAGCCAATGGACCAGTTAATAAACAGCAAATAGCAGAAGAATTACACACTAGCGCCGAAAAATATGCAGTGAGCCAAGGTATTCATTTATTCTATTTTCACCCACGGTTTCCGGTTGATATTAGACATAATGCAAAAATTGGTCGCGAACAACTAGCACAGTGGGCTCAAAAACAAAAACCTATCATCCCCAAGCGTGTTCAATCGTGAGAGCACTCGTTACTGGTGCGGGCGGTTTCCTAGGCGCCGCTATTGCAGCATCTC
>CBDUFM010000534.1:0-3115 GCA_965366325.1 uncultured bacterium | reverse complement strand
GAAATAATTACTGACTGAAAAATAGTGGTCAAAGCCGAAGTGCTTGGGGCCATACGCATCGTCCGCTTCAATGGGCTTGCCAACACCGGCGACGCCGTTTAAGTGCCATTTACCAAAATGCCCGCAATTGTACCCCGCCTTCTGTAATACCTGAGCAATAGTTGTTTCGTTTTTATTTAATTTTTGACCATGTGATTTCAAGCCATAGCGAATTGGGTGTCGACCGGTTAAGACGCTGCCGCGTGTGGGCGAGCATACCGGAGCAGCGGCATAAAACCTATCAAATCGTATGCCGGATTTTGCCATATCATCTAAATGTGGTGTTTTTAGGAGGGGATGACCGTTATAGGCAGTGTCGCCCCAGCCCTGATCGTCAGTCATGCAGAGTATAATGTTTGGTAGGGATGAGCCGCCTTTGCCGCTATCCGCCATGAGCGAGGCAGGGAGTCCCAGTGAGCACGCACTTACACCTGCAATTTTTAAAAAATCTCGACGGTCAAGCATGGCAAAGTCCTTTTCAGCATGGTGGTGCACTTTAGAAGTGAAGAAAGTAAGGGTGGGTTTTTTGTGAAGTACAAGCTTAGAGTATATCCATAAAAGAGATGGGGTGCCAGCCATCTTTCAGACGCTCTTTGTGGGCTAATTTGACGACAGGTTGGTTTTGATCATTTATGATGGCGCAGTCTAATTCAATGGTTCCGCGAGCTACTTGCTTGGGTAGTGTTATGGACTCTTTGAAGGCAGTGTAATCAGGCATCCAGCTACGAATATCATTTTTAAATGGAACGATCCAGTGTTTTTTACCTTGGCGAATGCGTAATGCGAATGTGTAGTTGCGGTAAATGGGTGCAATGCCTTTATTGTCAATGGTAATGTGAAATGGTATGCGCTGATCTTTTTTGCTGCGTAAGGGGACGAGCATATTGTGAACAGCGAATCGATAACCAATCTTTTTATTGAATTCCATAATCTTGTCCATCCATGCATCTGGAATGTAGACAGATTTAGGCATAAACACAGAGATGTGGTATTTGAGGCCTTGCTCTAGGATGGCGTCAATGTCCCATCCTTGTTTCTCCCAGTAGGCTACCGTCCAGCACGTTTCAAAGGTGACGGGTGCTGTTTTCCAGGCATCCACAACATTATCCTTAAACATTTCTTGGGGATAGGCTTCTTGCATGTGGTTCCAGCCGAGGCCATCTGGCACCAGTCCTTTGAAATCCTGACGCACGTCACCAAAGCAATCTGCTCTCCAGCCATGGTTTCCATTTAACGAGGCTAAATATTTATTACCATCTGTGCCGAGCATGCCGATGAGCTGTGTTTTTTTGAAGGCTTTGGTGTAAACATCAACGAGTTGTTCTGCCATGGGGCGGCGACAGTTGCCGCCTGTTTCACCGCAATCGCCACCATAGGCAACATCAAAACTTTCTAGTGCTGGGTGGCCGTCAAAGCGCTTGCCAAGTGCGCGGATATGATTGCCCCAATGTTTGAGATAAAGTGGGTGGTTGTGATCTGGAACGGCGTGGCCTGCAGCTTTGCTATCGGCTCGGTGTACTTTGCCGCCAAGATCCCAGTACCATTGTGGGGTGCTATCCCAGATGAAGGGTTGTGTGCGTAATTGTAGTGTCTGATTACGTTCGGCGGCGGCGTTTAATGCATTTTCGATAATATCAAAGCGAATTTTTCCCCGTTCTGGTTCAAGTATATTCCATAGCCAGCGGCAGTAAGAAATGCGTGTTGGTGGATAGCGTTTGTTTTTTAACGTTTTACGTGGTGGTTTGAACCACAGTGGCCCTTCACGATCGTTCCATCGAATGTCTGGGTACAGTTTATCGCCCTCAAAACGTTGAAAGGTGGCTGTGCCTTTGTGTGGATTATTTAAATATTCATCACTGTATGCTGGTCGCCAGCGTTGGCTATTGTCTGCGGTTTTGTAGCCATTGCGCCATTGTTTGAGGCTTAAGCTCATAGTCGAGTCCTTTTGTGAAAAACAATAATCTGTTGTGAGAGTGCTGTGAGAGTGCTGTGTGCGTGGTGCTGCTTATTTAAACCAAGCAGATGGAAGCCAATCTTTATTAACGAGCAGTAAGTCCTCTAGGAGAGGGGCTACATCAAAAATTTCTTTGACGTGGGGATCTAGAAACAGCGCTTGGCGTGCAGCGTCTCGATCACAGTTGAGTGCGGCGCTAATCGATAAGTCGTGAATGCATGTCCAACGTTCTACCAGAGAGTGAATGACTGGTGGTAGGGTAATGCTTTTTCCGGTGAGTGTTTTTCCGCGTGCGGTGACTTGGGCCTCCACGCAAGCGTTGGGGGATATACCAGCGATAAAGTTGCCAGTATTAAGCATATTTACATAACGCGTATGTGGTTCGTCAGTAAAAAAAGTCCATAATAATTCGTGAGCATGTTCCGTGGTCAGTTTGTCTAAATCTTCAACCGGACCATCACCGTAAGTCCAGTCCATAATTATTGGTGCTGGGCTTGACCAGACTTGTTCGCCACGTCCAGGAATAACACCTTTAATATCTTGGCGGTAATTATAGCGATCCATGGCGCGGTCGGTGTAGTGATGTGGGTAAAATTCAGCGAGGTGAGTGTGGCCGGTTGAGGGCCAGGCACCGAGTATTTTATAGATGTCTTGTTGGGTATCGACATCTTCTTCATGTGTGCTGAGTAAGTTGTCTTCTAATTTTGCAGTAGATTTCTGGGTGGCCTCTAAAATGTTCTTGGTTTGATCGACACCTTTGATGAGTAATTTGGTGACGAATGATTGGTGGTTTACGCCAGCCATTTCCATTTCGACGTCATCTTTATCACAGGCAAATACTTTGGCAAAGTAGCTGTAGAGTTCATCAGCTGAATGGCAGAGTCCCCAGCAGGGGATGTGTGTGTTGCGTGCCATGGCGCCTGTAACGACAGACATGGGATTGGAGAAGTTGAGCATTAAGGCATCTGGGCAAATCTGCTCCATACGTTTCACCAAGTTGACCACAACGGGGACGGTGGTGAGGCAGCGCGCGAGTGCAGAGGGACCTAGTGTGTCGCCAATGGCTGTTTTGATATTGTATTTGAGGCCAGCTTCAAAATTTCGGTAATGTGCCTCTCCGCC
>CBDUFM010000533.1:0-3116 GCA_965366325.1 uncultured bacterium | reverse complement strand
AAGATCGCCTCATCGAAGATGATAGCATGAGCATTAACCAGGGCGCCATTTTACCCTGGGGTGCATTGGGTGATGACTCACGCCAAGCATGGCATGTTGGCTATCGTCGTGAAATACTGGATAAATTAGGCGTCGACCGTGATAAACCTTGGTCCAAACTATCTAAAAAAGCTAAAGACACGGTTTTATTTGGTGCCAACAAACGCGTACAGGTTGCTTGGGAAACCAAGAATGGGCAGGGCAGTTTCCAATCACTATTTGAAGGCGTCATTCCGTGGGTCGAACGCACCCTACGTGAAACACAGAATGAAAAACGCAAAGCACGACTGGCGCGCTACTTTAGCAATCACCGCTGTTCCAGTTGCAATGGCAGCCGCATCACAGCTGCAAGCGGCGCTGTGCTGCTCGGTAAAAAAACTCTCCCAGAAATTTGCTCCATGACCATCGCCGACGCCTTTGCGTTCTTCGATTCCTTAAAATTACGTGGCGGCAAAGCGCAAATCGCCGCTGGGGTCCTCCGTGAAGTTGAATCGCGCTTACGTTTCCTTTTAAATGTAGGCCTCAACTATTTAAGCCTTGATCGGTCAGGCCCAACACTCTCTGGGGGAGAAGCGCAGCGTATCCGCTTAGCCAGCCAAATTGGCTCTGAATTAACGGGTGTTTCTTACGTCTTGGATGAACCATCGATTGGCTTACACCAACGTGATAACCAACGTTTAATCGAAACGCTGCAGCACTTACGCGATATCGGCAACAGCGTACTCGTTGTTGAACATGACGAAGAAACTATTCGAGCAGCTGATTTCATTGTTGATTTCGGCCCCTTAGCCGGGGAATTAGGTGGCGAAATTGTTTACGCGGGCACGGTTCCTGGGGTGCTGAAAAATAAACACAGCATAACAGGCAATTATTTATCAGGCCGCAAATCCATTTCCGTTCCCAGTGAGCGTCATAGTGGAAACGGCAAACAACTATCTGTCATTGGTGCTGCAGCAAACAATCTCAAAAACATAGATGTGCACATCCCACTCGGCACCCTTACCTGTTTTACCGGTGTGTCTGGCGCAGGAAAATCCTCGCTCTTAAATCACATTATTTATCCGGCACTTGGCAATCATTTTAACAAAGCCGAACATGCTGTTGCCGCACATAAACGCATTACAGGACTCGAACACTTAGACAAGATGGTGTGCATTGATCAACAACCGATTGGACGCACGCCACGCTCTAATCCAGCAACTTACACCAAAGTATGGGATGAAATTCGCAAGGTCTTTGCCGAAACGCGTGAGTCTAAACTCTACGGTTATTCACAGTCTCGTTTCAGCTTTAATATTAAAGGCGGACGCTGTGAGGCCTGTGAAGGCGACGGTGTCTGTAAAGTTGAAATGCACTTCCTTGCTGATGTCTACGTTCCCTGTGAGGTTTGTGCGGGCTCACGCTTTAACGAACAAACCCTGCGCGTCCGTTACAAGGGTAAAACGATTCGTGATATATTAGGCATGTCTGTTCGCGAAGCGGCTATTCACTTTGACGCCCATCCGAAGATTCGACGCATTTTACAGACAATGATAGACGTTGGTCTCGATTATATTCGCCTCGGTCAGGCTGCGACCACCCTCTCTGGCGGTGAAGCACAACGCATTAAATTATCACGAGAATTAGCCAAACGCAGCACCGGTTCGACCCTGTACATCCTTGACGAACCATCTACAGGCTTGCATTTTGACGATGTACGCAAATTACTCGATGTTTTACAGCGATTAGTTGAAAACGGTAATTCTGTGGTCGTTATTGAACATAACCTCGACATCATTAAATGCGCAGACTGGATTATCGACTTAGGTCCGGAAGGTGGCAGCGGCGGCGGCACCATTGTCGCACAAGGCACGCCGGAAACAGTGAGCGCATCACAGAAAAGCGCCACAGGAGCATTTCTCAAAGGCATGCTTACTGCGCCCAAGCAGACAGCAAAGCGCTCGCAATCTGGCTCGAAAAAAACAAGCGTAAAAAAAGCCACCAGTAAAAAGAAAAATGCCACACGCAAGAAAGCCGCCACCTAATGTCACAGAAGACGAGTAGTCCATGTTAGTCGGCCACCTTGCTTGGCGTTATATCTGCCGCCGTCGTATTGCATGGCTCGCCGTTGTCACCTGCATGCTCAGTGTCGCAATTCCGGTTATTGTTATTGGCGTGTTGCAGGGTTTTGTGGACATCAGTGAACGACAACTTCACGGTGCTGAAAGCGACTTAGTCGTCAAAAGCTTTAATACCTATGCCCTGCCCGACGAAAAAATACACGCAGATACACTTAAACAGCATCCGGAGATACAGGATGTTGCAGCTTATATAAAATCCTACGCCGTTCTCACACCGCGCTCCATGAATGAGCGCAATGACAGTCGTTACAATACTGGCTGCCAAATTGAAGGCGTCGATTGGCGTAGTGAACAACGCATTCAGCGCTTAAGCAATGCTTTATTACACAAGCGACCTGGCTTGGATTTACGTGCACAAAATTTAGCCGTTGATGAGCGAGGCAGTGGCTTCCTTACCCCCGCATGGCGCAGTTACCTCGCCCTCTCAGCCGGCAATGCCCTCGGCTCCTTAGGCGGCATTGCAATGCCCTTGGAAATGGAACAGCCACCGATAGGCATCATCCTTGGTCATGAACTCATTTATTCTAATGGCCTGCAAACATTTTGGCCTGGTCAAATTGTCACCTTTACTATTCCTAATAACAAAGGCGGCGTCCTTGGCAAAGTAGTTGCTGAAATATCTGACACGATTGGCACAGGTTACCTTGAGTTCGACAGAACCATGGCTGTTCTACCACTACCACATGCGCAGCGCTTAACCGATATGGATCACGATCCGTTAGAAATTAGCGGCTACCGGGTGCGGCTCCACGACAACAGCAAAGCACATGCGGTCAAAGAAGATTTATACAGTGATCCACAATACCTTTTATGGCGACAAGGCTATAGTGTTTTAGCCTGGGATGAAATGGGCTCCATAAACATGGTTAAAACCTTAGAAATTCAGCGTAATTTAACCGCGCTGGTGATGCTCTTAGTGCAAGCACAATGCGTCTTTATTGTCTACGCCGTTTTCAG
>CBDUFM010000532.1:0-3126 GCA_965366325.1 uncultured bacterium | reverse complement strand
TAGCGCTAGACCGTGACAGTGTTGATGCTGCCTTGGTTGAGAAAGAACGTGAAATCATTTCAGCATCTGACGATGTGCAGGCTAAGCCGGAAGCGATTCGTCCTAAGATCGTTGATGGTAAAATGAACAAGTTCTTTAAAGAGAACGTACTGCTTGAGCAGGAAATGTTGGTAGATTCAGAAAAGGGTAGCGTACTGGATTATGCTAAAGCAAAGGGTGTTGAAATCACGGCCTTTGCACGCGTAAAGGTCTAAACGCACCGAAACGGCTAGGCCTACTCAAAGAGCCTCACCTAAAAACCTTGCACAGCTGTGCAAGGTTTTTTGGTGAAAGGACACTGTGAGTGCCTTGTCTGTAGCTGGTTTATATCTAGCATTCACACCTTCTGGAAATAAGCATGACTCAAAAGCCTGATCCACGTTTGCGTACATTACCGAATCAAGCCGGCCGTTATGGTCCCTACGGGGGGCGTTATGTGCCAGAAACTCTGATACCGGCATTGGATGAATTGACGACGGTCTATAAAGCGGCGTCCAAGGACAAAGCATTTCAGGCGCGGTTGTTGGATCTGCTGACTAATTACGTAGGTCGCCCCAGCCCGCTCAGTTTCGCGAGTCGTGTATCCGAAAAATTTGGCCGTAAAATTTGGTTAAAACGTGAAGACCTTAACCATACTGGGGCCCATAAAATTAATAATTCACTGGGTCAGGTGTTGCTGGCACAGCGACTAGGCAAGAAACGCATCATTGCAGAAACAGGTGCAGGTCAGCATGGCGTGGCAACAGCAACGGCCTGTGCCTTGCTCGGAATGGAATGTCGCGTGTATATGGGTACCGAAGACATGCGCCGCCAATTACCGAATGTCTACCGTATGCGTTTATTGGGTGCAGAGGTTTTTGGCGTTGATGCTGGAACTAAGACATTGAAGGATGCGATTAACGAAGCGCTGCGTGACTGGGTGACTAATGTTGAGGAAACACATTATGTGATCGGATCAGCATTAGGGCCGCACCCATTTCCTATGATGGTGCGAGATTTTCAAAGTGTTATTGGCCGTGAAGCGCGTAAGCAAATTTTAAAAGTTGAAAAGCGTTTGCCTGATGTGATTTTGGCCTGTGTTGGTGGTGGTTCTAACGCAATAGGATTATTCCATCCTTTTATTAACGATACTTCTGTAAAAATGCTTGGCGTTGAAGCTGGCGGCAATGGTTCTGCATTGGGTGAACATGCGGCGCGTTTTGATGGCGGCAGTTTCGGTGTGTTTCAAGGAACGGCTAGTTACGTTTTGCAAAATGAGGACGGCCAAGTAACCGGTACCCACAGCGTGAGTGCAGGATTGGATTATGCGTCCATTGGTCCAGAGCATGCTTGGCTACGAGATTGTGAACGCGCAGAATATGTGCGTTGCAGTGATGAGCAGGCCCTCGCTGGTTTTCATTTATTAGCAGAATACGAAGGTATTATACCAGCGCTGGAGTCTGCGCATGCGATTGGTGCATTGGATGAGGCCGTAAAACGCAGCCCTGAAAATGGTATTATCATTGTGAATGTGTCTGGTCGTGGTGATAAAGACGTTGCTGAAGTGGCGCGTTTGGAGGGGATTGAGATATGAGCAATCGTATTTTATCTCGCTTTAAAACTTTAAGGCAGGACGGAAAGAAAGCGTTCGTTGTGTATCTATGCGCTGGTGATCCGCATTTAGATGCGACTGTTGATTTAGTCTTGTCCCTTGATCAAGCAGGGGTGGATATCATTGAACTGGGCATTCCTTATTCAGACCCAATGGCTGATGGTCCAGCAAATCAGGCTGCTTCGGAGCGTGCCTTGGCATCTGGAACCACCGTTATTGGTGTTTTAGATGCGGTGCGACGCATTAGAAAAAAATCAAAAATTCCGATATTGTTTTTTACCTATTTGAATCCGATCTTGTCTTATGGCTACGAGAAATTTGCTATCGATGCACGTGAAGCAGGTGTAGATGGCATATTGTTATTGGATTTGCCTCCTGAAGAAGATCGTGCTTTGCTGCAAACCTTGCGTAAGCATCGTTTGGCTACGGTCTGCTTGAGCGCGCCGAACACCTCTGATGAGCGTAAGAAAATGCTGGCGAAGCAATCGCGTGGCTTCTTATATTATGTTTGTCGCCTAGGTGTTACCGGTGAGCGTACAGCACTGCCTGTCGATTTAGCTGAACAAGTTGCTGAGCTTAAATCAGTTAACGATATTCCTGTGTGCATTGGTTTTGGCATTAGCACCCCTGAACAAGCTGCAGAGGCTGCTGGCTTTGGTGATGGTGTAATTGTTGGTAGTCACTTGGTGCGATTAATTGAGAAGCATCAGGACGATCCTGATCTAGTGAAGATCGTCTCAGAACGCGCGCAGTGCTTGGCGAATGCGGTACACGGAGCTTAACTGTGAAGCCAGGTTCGCAGTATGTGCGTGCAGATAGCGACGGACATGATGCCGTCGTTGCGCGTCATAAACCACCTGCTGAAGTGGAAATGAGCCTAGGCGATCATTTAGATGAATTGCGTAAACGCGTTATGCGCAGCATAATTGTGTTTTTTGTTTTGTTTGTTGTCGCCTTCGCCTATCAGAAAGAACTGAAAGAAATTTTTGAGCGGCCGTTTTTCGTCGCTATTGGCATAGCAGGCCCCGAAATGACTAAGGCGATTGGTTTAGATCATGAGGGAAATCAATTTCAGGCACTGGGCTTGCAAGAGCCAGTTATGAACTCGGTAAAGGTCGCCTTTGTTACAGCAGTTGGCTTGGCATTCCCATTTTTTGTCTACCAGTTATGGGGCTTTGTTATTCCGGCTTTACATCGGCATGAAAAATTTGCAGGCTTCTTATTTGTGCCACTGGCGATTATCTTTTTCTATACCGGTGTTGTGATTGGGTACTTCTTTGGTTTACCGTATCTGTATTACTTGCTTTTTGAATGGGCCGCAAATTCAGGTACTGTGGATATGAATATTCGCGAATCAGAATATCTGTCTTTTTTCATGGTTATGACCATGTCATTTGGGATAGTGATGAATATTCCATGGTTGGTCATGGTTTTAGTCTACGTTCGCTTGGTAACGCCGGAGCAATTAGCACAGCAGCGTCGTTATGTTATTTTTG
>CBDUFM010000531.1:0-3128 GCA_965366325.1 uncultured bacterium | reverse complement strand
CTCTGGTTCCCAGCCCTTTGGAATGTAATTTTTTGGATAGCTTTTGTTGAGCGGCTCATCGTCTGAAGAACACGACCTCTTTTCACTCCAGCATTGGGGCAATACTCATTACGAGTCAAGACTTGGTCACCAACTCGAATATCTTGAATATTTTTCCAAGAGTTATTAGCCATTAAGACAGATGTGCCAGCAGTAAAACATGCAATTTCCTGTAAGTTCTTCACTGCAAGCGTTGCCGCCAACGGCCCCTCCTTCGCTAAGACACTCTTAAACAATGATGCCTCTAGTTTATTAAATTTGTTCAACTCTTCGGCTATCTTACGCGCATCCGCCGTTGATTCACCAACTATGTTCTTCGATCTGCTCAAGAACGCCTCACCTGCAGATGTTGTGGATTTCCCTAGACGCGTAACCGGCGGCAAAACTCCTGTTCCAGCCAACCCGCGTGCCCCATCATCAATGACACCCATATGTATATGCAAACGAGCAAGATCTAAGGCTTCGTCAGCTAATGAATCTGCCGTTTGCAAGATATCATCTAAGGAATTATCCATCGTTCGCACATTGCTTGCACGCGCTGCCTTGTGACTGATATCGCCTGCTGCCTCTACACCATCAAGACCTTGGTCCAAGGCCTTAGCTGCTTCTGGTGATAAAAACTTCCTTGCATTATCCACTGCGGTTTTCTGCATTTTTTTAGATGCATTATACGTTCCAACCAAAGCCTTCTTGGTTCCTATAGATGCTACACCAATATCAAACACTGATAATGTTGCCATTGCCACATGAAAAGATCGCTCGATGGCCCCCAGTTCTTCGCCTGTCACAAAATCAGTGCCGTACCACGCATGGGAGATGGAATCTAAACCAAATAAGGTGATACCCAATGACATCGCCGTATAAGCCAACGTGCCATTTTGATGCTCAAACTCATCCCAGTATTCTTGACGCAACTTGTCCTGCAGCAAACCGTTCAGCATCGCTACCTCGTCAAGCGCCATCACTATGATATACGCCTGTACATCATAACGCGTCTGCGGGATGGACTCATTATTACCAAATAAATAAAATCTATAAAATAGCGTTGTTCCCATGCCCTCAAAATCAGAACCTTCTGCATTATTATAATACGCATTATTTAATCGAAAATCATAATAAAATGGCTCAGGCAACGGCACTGGCAACGGACTCAAAAGTGGTATATAAGTGGACCATTTCGGTTCTAGTCGATTACTTATGACATCCTTTTGATCTACCCACGAAGGACCTTTATACTCCCATAGTTTAGTAGACGGAACAAAGCTCATCGTGCTCTCATCAAAATCGACAGGAACGTTTGACAGCGTTGTATTAAGGCCTGGATTACCAATTTTATTTAAATTATATGACTCATAAGCAACTATTTTCGCGCGGAACGGCCAGCGCTGATCATCAATCCTTAAACCAGCTTTCAAATCCGCCATTAAATTTTTGACCAATTGAATGCGCTCAGCTATCATTGACCCAACAACTTCTTCAGTGAACGGATGGCTAATGCTCCAATTATTAGCCAAGCTTATATCCATCAATTCTGCCAAAGGTTTATCAAAACCCAACAAAGCTCTACCATCCCACCAATCCTTGTTTCTCAAAATCACATCCACACCATTTATGTGGTACTTCTCAGGAAATACCAACTGCTGTAATTCGGGTAGGCTTGACAGCTTATAAACCTGCAAGTCATAAGGATCTGGGTCAAACCCAGCACGGTCTGATTCACTAGAATCAAGGATTTCATCTTTCGCAGAATGAACCATATCAATTGGATCAACCGCTAAAGCCACGTAGCGCTTTACTTTTGCAACTGCCGCCTTGGTTAATAAATCCTTGGCGCGAATTTCGTCACGAATAAGCCTGCTACGCTCAGCCCTTCTTTCTGTAGATGTAAAGTCTACGCGACCAATTTTTCTCTGATCAAGATCTGCAGTCGGCTCAAACTGAGCAAGTCTACGCTCCCAGACATTCTTCGATTGATTATATTCCTCCAGAATTTCCGTTATAAACTCGAGCTGAACACCTCTATCAGCTCCTGGCGCCTGGAAAACTCTCAAAAAATCCTCAAAGCTTAAATACCGCCTTGCATCGGCCTGATCTGCAAATCGAGCAGCGGTTGGATTCAGCCCATTACCCGCAGGCCTAGTAAACAAGGCTTGCATTTTCGGATCACCATTTGCACTACGTAACGGGATGATTTGACTGGCCCGAAAAAGCGCAGCATGCATTTCATCACCAAGCGTTCTAAAATAATATGGTCGGCTAGAGCTTTCATACGTTTTACCTGCCAACTCTTCAGCGTCTCCCATAAGCTCGTAATGGTTTTTAAAGGATATCAAATTCGGATCATCCTCTATTCGGCTGTATCCATTCACAGCCAAATATTTATTAATTCCAGCGTTTTCTACGGCCTCCCGCAACTGATGCGGCTGTGGTTCGTGCATTGCCAAAGGGTCCACTTCAACCGGCAACTCTAGCAATTTAAATGTGTCGTAAGCGTGTCCCTTGAGATTGATACCAATGGTAAACATAGATTTACCGACAGCATGGCCGGAGATTATGAAGTCTGTTGATTCAGCACTTGATTTCTCCCAGCCATGCAAAATAATTCGCTCCTTATTTGGATCATCGCTATTAATTTTCCAATTTATATCATTGCGCTGATCTATACGTGGTTCATCACAGGCATAAAATCTATAAGCATATTGATCAGTTAAATGAGGCGTCTTAATACTTATACGCGCCCTCGCACCCAAAATAGTGTCCTGTCCATACGGTGGTGGAGCAATTGGTCCAAACCATTCCAATTGACTTTCACTCGCACCCCACTCACCCTCTGGAATAATTTTTATTGTCGCGCGCGTACGGTTTAAAGTAAAAGTAGATTGCAGCGGTTCTCTTAATTGCTCTGCAATATTATCTGCGGCAATGTTGTATGTAAATGTAATCGCGTCTGATGGCAAGCCCCCCCTACCCGCTTCCGCTGGAAACAAGGCACCCAGTGCCTTGATTTTCAAATTTGTTGGCACTTGCTCACGCGAATAATCAACAGTCTCCTGCAACATTTCTAGTCCATCAACATTGGGATCCAAGAA
>CBDUFM010000530.1:0-3129 GCA_965366325.1 uncultured bacterium | reverse complement strand
CTATGTCAGCAGAAGAACACATAGATCACATAAATCACAAGCAGCAGCCTGCATTAATTCAATTTGATCTACGATCGACTCTCATCGCCAACGTCATCCTGCAATCATTATTTATTAGTGTTTTTTGCATCTTCAGACCAAGTGCATTAGTGGTGACGACTTCGCTCATTGCTGTGCTGCTTTACTGGTCACTTGCTGCCCTTGCTGTGTATAGGCGAGCGCGCTTGCGTTTTTTAGAACGATTTGCACTACGAGTTGGTTTTGGTTTTCTCTTACCGCTTGCAGCACTCCTAGCTAGCTACTTGCTACAACTTCTATTTTTAACAGGTGCGTAAACCTTACGGCTTGTGTAAGACTTTTTTCGCTTGAATCCGTATCATGGTAGCGCCCAAATCCTTATTAACCACAATTTCCGCACCCAGCTCCTTGGCCTTGCTGCGGTCTGCAGCATCTAAATTACCACTGAGCATAATAACAGGCGTTGCCGCTTTATCAGGATCGCTTTTCATTTTGGCTAAGAGTTCCCAGCCATCCATAGTGGGCATATTTATATCTGTAATGATCAAATCTGGCGTACGCTCACAAACGGCATCCCAAGCCTCTAGGCCATTATCAGCTTCAACCACATGATAACCTGTGCTCTTCAAGACACTCGCTACAACTTTACGAACCACACGATCATCATCGACAAGCAACACATGCGATTCACTGTGTAGCTCTGCGCGATCAAGGTGACTACTGATTTCTCCAATTTCATTCAAGGTGTGAATGCTTTTAGCAAAACGCTCAAAATCAAATGGCTTAATAAAATAATCAGCAACGCGCAGGGCACTCGCAGCATCTTTATCGCGTTGATGATCAGAGGTGGTTAACATAAACACGCAAAGGTCTTTAAGCGCTTCATCTTTTCTAATTTGTTCTAGCAATTCTAGGCCAGTCATTTTCGGCATTTGAATGTCTATAAGTGCAATGGGTGGGACCCCATCTTGTTGCATCCAAGAATCCTTGCGCAATTGCTCTAAGGCCTCAATGCCATTGCGCGCACGCACTAATTCGGAGGTGACTCCATTTTTCTTGAACGCTCGACTCACGCTCATTGCATCAACATCATCATCTTCAACTAATAAAATGCGCATCTATGCTCCCACGGACTGCTACTCATAAGTATACGCCAAAGACAAAACGGCGGCAAGCCGAAGTCTTTGGCGTAAGTTTGGCGTAAGTATAGCTATGGACTAGTTACCAGTAGCTGAAGCGCAGCCTATCTGAGGCAGCTCTCCACCAGGACAGCTAGGCTGTCGCTTCCTCGCTGTACTGCTCCATGCCTTCACAAGAGCAGACCAGATTACGGTCACCATAGGCATTGTTAATGCGGCCTACGGGTGCCCAAAATTTGCGTTCACGTAAGTAGGCCAAGGGATAAGCGGCCTGCTCACGGCTATAGGCATGCTGCCAATCGTCCGAGCACAGTATTGCTGCGGTATGCGGCGCATGTTTGAGAGGGTTATCCGCTGGATCAGCCTGTTCATCGATAATGGCCTGTATTTCAGCATGAATAGCGATCATCGCATCACAAAAACGATCGATTTCGACCTTTGATTCGCTCTCGGTGGGCTCAATCATTAACGTCCCAGGAACAGGGAAGCTCATCGTCGGTGAATGGAAGCCATAATCGATAAGGCGCTTCGCGACATCTTCGACTTCTACACCTGCTGTCTTCTTAAACGGACGCACATCAATGATGCATTCATGAGCGACCATGCCCTGTTGTCCTTTGTACAAGACATTAAAATACGGATCTAATCTTTTAGCAATATAGTTGGCGTTTAGTATCGCAACTGATGTGGATTTACGCAGGCCAGCATCACCCAACAAGGCGATGTATGCCCATGAGATAGCCAGAATCCCCGCACTGCCCCAAGGAGCCGCAGCAACAGCGCCCTGACTCTGCTCGTTGCCAATGCTAACCACAGCATGTTTAGGCAGAAAAGGCGCGAGATGACGCGCAACACCAATCGGCCCAATGCCCGGGCCACCACCGCCATGCGGAATGGCAAAGGTCTTATGCAGATTCAGATGGCACACATCAGCACCAATGTGCCCGGGACTACACAGACCGACCTGTGCATTCATGTTAGCGCCGTCCATGTAAACCTGACCACCGTTGTCGTGAATGATCTGACAAATCTCTTTGATGCCTTCTTCAAACACACCATGGGTAGAGGGGTAGGTCACCATAAATGCGGCAAGATCATCTTTATGTTGCTCTGATTTTAATTGTAAATCTGCAACATCGATATTACCGCCATCATCACATTTAACCGCGATAACTTTCATCCCAGCCATGACCGCACTGGCCGGATTAGTGCCATGTGCTGAGTTAGGAATTAAACAAATATGGCGGCCGCTTTCACCGCGACTTTCATGGTATTGTTTAATCGCGAGTAAGCCTGCGTATTCACCCTGAGAGCCGGCATTCGGCTGTAATGAGACTGCGTCAAAGCCGGTAATATCCGCCAGCCATTGTTCCAATTGTTGAAATAATATTTGATAGCCCTGTGCTTGATTGAGCGGCGCAAATGGATGCATGTTGGCAAAGGTCGGCCACGAAACCGCTTCCATCTCAGCAGCAGCATTAAGCTTCATCGTACAGCTACCTAGCGGAATCATAGAATTAGCGAGACTAATATCCAAACGCTCTAAATGACGAATATAACGCATCATCTCGGTTTCACTGTGGTAGCGATTAAAAATGGGGTGCAGTAAATAAGCATCTTCGCGCTGGTGCTCTGGGCTAATCGTACTGCTCATATCTTTGAATAATATTTCGGCGTTAAAGTCGGGCGCTTCATCATTATTAAAGACCGCAAATAATTCATCGATATCTGCCGCACAGGTAGACTCGTCTAAACTGATACCAATGGTTTGCGAATCAATCATCCGCAAATTAATTTCATGGCGCTCTGCATGCAAAATAATTTCAGCAGCAGGGTGCTTCACTAAATCGACGCGGATCGTATCGAAGAAATGCTTTGGCCCAATTTTATAACCCAGTTTACGCAGGCCTTCGGCAAGGACGCAGGCCAATGTGTGTACGCGCTGCGCAATTTTTCGTAAGCCATCAGGACC
>CBDUFM010000529.1:0-3130 GCA_965366325.1 uncultured bacterium | reverse complement strand
ACCCTCGGACCAGCGAAATCACGACACGAGCTCCCCATCCCAACCATTGAAACTGAAGTTTTAGATATCCATACCATCAAAGAATAGCATGTAATTATGGCCCATATTTTAATTATCGATGACAATCCCACCAACCGTGAAACATATAACGATGTCTTAAGTGATGAAGGGCACACCTGCTTAACCGCAAGCACCGGTGAAGAAGGCCTGGCCAAAATGACCGGCGCCGCAGTCGACGCTGTTTTGTGTGATTTAAAATTGCCAAACTTAGATGGCCTTTCGACCATGGAACTGGCACATGAACGCCATGGCAATATTCCATGGATACTCATTACTGGCTTTGGCAATGAAGAAATTGCCGTCAGCGCGATCAAACGCGGTGCATTTAATTATCTCACCAAGCCAGTCGATTTATCTCGTTTAAAAGCGACCATAGAAAGTGCCTCACGCCTAGCCAATGCTAACAAAGAAAACCAGGCCTTGCGCCGCGAGCTTGGTTACGATGAAGCACTTGAACGCATCATCGGCACCAGCACCGCTGTCAAAAACATGAAAAAATTAATTAAGCAGATATCGGCAACCGATGCGACTGTTTTAATTGACGGCGAAAGTGGTACTGGCAAAGAATTGGTAGCTGACGCCGTCCACACCCTGTCCAATCGTTCAGGTCGCCCCTACGTTAAGCTCAACACAGCTGCGATACCGCATGAATTACTTGAAAGTGAATTATTCGGTCATGAGCGTGGCGCCTTTACGGGAGCCGTCCAACTCAAAAAGGGTAAATTTGAAGTCGCTGATACCGGGACACTTTTCCTCGACGAGATTGGCGAAATGCCACTCGACAGCCAAGTTAAATTACTCCGCGTCCTACAAGATGGCGGCTTTAATCGCGTTGGTGGCAATAACGCCCTGACCTGCAATGTACGTTTGATTTGCGCAACCAATCGCAATTTAAAAAATGAAGTCCTCGCCAATCGCTTTCGTATGGACCTGTATTACCGACTCAACGTGGTGAATATTTGCGTCCCACCACTACGCGAACGGCGCGAAGACATTCCACTCCTTGCCCAGCACTTTGTCGAACGCTTAAACCGCAAAAATATGCAAAACAAGCATTTAACGGATGAACTACTACAAATCATTAAACGCATGGATTGGCCAGGGAATATTCGCGAACTCGAGAACACCATAGAGAAATGTTATGTCATGTCTGCTGATCAGGCTATTGACCATCGCATTTTAAGTGATGACACTTGGGCCGGGTCCATTTCCGTTGAAGAAAAACAACGTGACACTGAAATAACGAAACTTTCCCCTACTGGTGCCGTTGTCGACGATGCGCCGATGCAAGATCCTATTCAGGCTCTCATTGGCTTGCCCATTGATGAAGTCGAAAAGCGCTTGGTTATTGCCACGCTCGATCATTGCAACGGCAATAAAAGCAAGGCTGCACGCCTCTTGCAAATTGGACTCAAAACACTTTATCGTAAACTCGAAAGCTACGGCGTCATACAAAAAGCAAAATGATCTTACTAGTCAACGATGATGGGATAGAAGCAGATGGTTTGCGCGCGCTTTACAGCGCACTGCGCAAGCGATGCAATGTGCCGGTGCTAGCCCTTGCACCAAGTGCCCAGCATTCTGGACAAAGTCATGCTATCACCCTCGATCGCGGACTCACAGTCAGTCCGATTAACGAAACAGGTTTTTTTGGCTTTACGATTGACGGTACCCCCTGTGACTGCATTAAACTTGGCATCAAAGTACTCTGCCATACAGATCCGCTGTTAGTGATCAGCGGCATTAATCATGGACCCAATGTTGGACGCAGCTTATTTTATAGTGGCACTGTTGGCGCAGCCATGGAAGCAGCCGTTGAAGGCTACACCGGCATCGCCATAAGCCAAGACCTCGGCTACGATGATTATGAAGACAGCGCCGCTTTTGCCGCAGAAATTGCACATGCCTGCTTACGCCGCGATGAATTGCGTGGTCATGTCGTTAACATCAATACTCCGGCTAGTGCTAAAGCCAATTGGGCAGAAACACGCTTTCTTAAACACGGTCTATCTGGATTTGATGAACAATATAAAGCGGTCAGTGACAGCGGCGATCGCATAACCTGGCACCTTGAAGGGACGCGCGTTGAACATAGCTGGGAAGACGAAACAGATGCCCATGCCTTGCGCAATGGGCATCCGACAATTAGCTTATTAAAACCTGATTTTAACAGCCCCAGCAATGATGCCCAACAAGCGGCCAACAAGCGACTGGTTAAGGCCAGCAAACGCTGGTATACAACCCATGCACCCGCAGAACAACACGACGAAATAGATGCTGAATAATCATGAGTGATGACAAACAAGAGATTATGATCGAAGTGCGTTCACTCAGCAAAACCTTTGGTGAACGCAAGGTCTTAAATGACATCAGCTACACCGTCTATGCTGGCGAAACCCTCGTCATTCTTGGGCGTTCGGGAACTGGTAAAAGCGTCAACCTCAAGACCATCATCGGCCTGATGGATCCCAGCGTTGGTAGCGTCAACATATTAGGCAAAAATATTCACACGCTTGATGAACAAAAACGTCTCGAATTTCGCAAACAAATTGGTTATGTGTTTCAAGGAGCCGCCCTCTTTGACTCGCTCACGGTTCTTGAAAATGTTGGCTTTAGTTTATTTCAAGAAGGCAGCACCGCCGAAAGCGACATCAGACAAAAAGTGACTGATCGCCTGAGCATGGTCGGTCTCGCGCATACCATCGATCAATTTCCCAACGAATTATCTGGTGGCATGCAAAAACGTGTCGGTCTAGCGCGTGCACTGATTAATTTACCCAAATTGATTTTATATGATGAACCCACCTCTGGCCTCGACCCACTCACCACTGATGTGATTAATCAAATCATTTTACGTCTACGCAGTAAACTCAAAGTAACCTCTGTGGTGGTGACTCATGATATGAAAAGCGCATTCACTATTGCAGATCGCATTATCATGCTTGATCAGGGGCGCATTGTCTGTGAAGGAACGCCACAAGATATTCAAAACAGTGACAACCCTTGGGTTCAACACTTTATCACTGGTCACGCGCTCGAAAACGAACGCATTGACAGCGGCCTCTTCCCG
>CBDUFM010000528.1:0-3132 GCA_965366325.1 uncultured bacterium | reverse complement strand
CTCCGGCAGCATCAAAGGCGCCAGCTGCATCAACAAGTGGACTTAGTTTGCCAGGCGTATCGATGGCAGGCATGCCGGGCGCAGCTTCTGTTGCTCCGCCTCCGGGCATCAATCCCAGCGTTGGTAATGCACCGACGGCACCTGGTGTCACAACGAATGATGTGTTTTCAGACCTTGATGAAACAGATGCGGTTGCACCGACGATGACGGCAGAGCAGATTGCCACACAGGCACTGTCTTTAACGCAATCGGTCACCAAGCGTCAAAGTAACCGCTACCGCCAAAGTGGTATGTTCCTCAAAGAGTTATTTGGTAAACGTATTATCGGTGACAAACTTTTAGCACATCCATTAGCTAAGATCATACGTCGTCGCGGCTCTTTAAATAAACTATTCTATAATGGTAGCATTGTTGCTGCAGTAGTCGCTTGTATTTGGCTGGGTGTATCCTTTTGGGGTAACCGGGCGATTATACTCGAAGGCGCCCGCGCCCGTGCAGATTTAGTAGATAAAGTACGGAGTACCGATGTAACCGAAAATGAAATTCTCATTAGCCTGAGCAAGATGGTCGGCATTTTAGAAGAGGTCGATGGCTTTAAGCGTAACGGCACTCCCTGGCATCTTATGGGGTTGTATAATGATAGCAAAAAGCTATCTGCCTCGCTACGTGAAGAGTATTTTAATTATATCAATCAGTATGTTATCATCAAAATGACTGATTATTTAGAAGATACGTTAGAAGAATTGCGCCAAGAGGAAAAGGCCGATGTCCGTGCGTATGATAATATCTTTGAATTGTACAGAACCTACCTGACCTTAACGGGAAAATATAATCGCCCTAGTGAAGTGCAGGAAGAATGGAATACCAATAAAAGTATTGTTCGCGACAAATTAGAGAGTGAGGGCTTTTGGTATCTGAATACACTCAAACCTGAGCTTACTTACCGCGATCGAGACACAGAGACTACTATCGGCCGAGCAATGAAACTGCATCTTGAGTTTTTCCTCAGCCAGCTGGATTGTAGCGACGAATGGAAAACCAAGGCGGACGCATCGCTGACCGATAGAATTACCTTTGAGTTAAGTGAGGCTCTGTGGATCCAACAAAGCTACCGCGATATTATTCGTATCGCGGAAAGTATGTATGAGAACATCGACAAAGAGCTACTCGTTACGGGTCCCAATGCAGAATTACTGCTCTTGCCCAATACGGTTTCAAGTGTGTTTACACAAGAAAAATGGACGGACTACGTCAAAGGGGCGATCGAATATAAAGCTGCGAGTCTTGTCGAAAAATACAAAATATTAGGGATAAGTAAAACGAGCGAGGAGCTTACCGATCGCCTATCCAAACAATTTCAAAATGATTATCGCCGACATTGGTGGCGCCTAAGTTCACAGGTAAGACCCGTACCATTCGTCGATATCGAAGATGCGATTGAGAAGATGAGCGAGCTTACCGGTGATGAGTCACCATATGTTTCGCTTACTAAAAACTTAGATAGACGTAAAGAATTAAAACTAGACGGTGGATTTGATAATTCGCTGTTTGGCGATGATAGCAACGAAAAGGAACCATGGTTAGAGGCGGGCTTAAATGTCATCTATGCCGCAAAAGAAGCAATGGATGCTTATGCGAAGAAAACCCAAGCAGGTAAACGCATTGAGAGTAAAGAAGCACTTATTGAAGTAGCGGCATCGCTTAATGATGCTTATACAGCTTTGGCAGAGGCGCTGAAGCCTATCGCGGATCAGAATCGTCAATTGTTAGCTAACCGCGTGCTATCGCGTGTTTTGGATAATGCACGTATTGCTCTATCAAACGAAATCGGCATGGAGATCAACGACAATTGGAAGGCAAATGTACTGGCCAATTGGCAGGAGGAGATGTCTAATCTGTACCCATTTAATCCAGAGGCTGAAATTAGCGTTGCGCTCAATAAATTCTCAGAGTTATTTAATGCCCAAGATGGTTTGATTTCTAAACAGCTAGCGGCAATCAAAGAAATAAAAGATATCGAGATAAATGGTAAGAGCATTGTCTATGAATCGCGCGAGTTTAAAAATATCAAACGAAGTGTAGCGCTAATACAAAAAGTCTTGTTCCAAGAAGACAGCAAAACTATCAATACGAAATTTTACGTACGTTTCGTTCAGCGCTCCGGTGTGTCCTCTATGACCTTCGAGGCCGGTGACCAACTGGTGTCCTTATACGACAAGCAACTCCCCCGCTATGAGCTGAATTGGTTGCAAGATCAAGAACCCAAGGCTCGATTTACGGTGCATATCTTAAAGGGCATAGAGCGGAAATCTTGGTATAAGCAGTCTGTAGATGACCCCTGGTGTATACTGCGCTTATTCTCAAGCGGTGAGCAAGTTGGACGGACAGCAAGCGGTGGGATTAAATTGCATTGGCCGTTCCAAGCGATGGCAGCTGGCAAGAAATTTGATTACAACGCGGATCTCGTTCTAGAAGCTGAGGGTTGGGATGACTTCTTGGATTCAGATTTTTGGTATGGCATACAGCTCCCTCAAAAGGTGACTCGTTAATGCAACTGAGTTGCTACGGAAAAGTACCCAGCTATTCCGAATATATTCGTATTGGCGATTGGACAGCGTTAGAGCCGATAGCCGATGCCTATAGTCAAGGAGCAGCGAGGCCACACGCAACGTGGACGGCAGCTGCTCAGGTGGTGAAAAATAATTGGCAGCTAGTCGTCAGTATTGAATCGAGCGACGCAGTCGGCAGACGTTATCCGCTCTTAGTGTCGCTGTGTTTTGCAGAGACCGGTGAGGATGCCTTGTGTATACCGTATCTGTGGACGATCATGGCCGTGCAGGGCTTGGCATTTCTTTCGTCACGAGATGAAACAACACTCTGCATTGATTTGCCATTAGAACGACGGCGTGCGATGCATGCACTTGAGACCAGCAGCGTAGCGGATACGCACGGATCCTTTCCATTTGAACAAGCGCTTGTGCGCTTAGGTGCACTAGCGCGAGTGGTCAGCAACGGTGATAAATTGGTTGCGGTTCCGCATATGTATTCATTTAGTGAAGCACAGTTTTGCATATTGTTTGCATCGAAGATGCGCTTTGGCACTTTGCCACAGGCTCTTTACTGGCGCTGCTT
>CBDUFM010000527.1:0-3136 GCA_965366325.1 uncultured bacterium | reverse complement strand
CTCAAGGAGGTATCCGCTGAGCCGCAGCTCATTATGGTCGAGCAGTTGCCGAAAGGTGATCCAAGCCAGCGTGGTTTGCGTACCTTGGGGTTGGTCCCTGATCTCTAATTATTCTAGCGAAATTGATTACAGGCTTTTAAGAGGTATTGCAGGCTGCCAGGATTATCACGCATAAAGCTATCTGGGTCAGGAATTTCCTGCCAGTTGCGATCATAAACGCTGAGGTCCATATTGCTGCCACGGTAACTGGTGACGACAAAATGATCTTTGATGACAACGCCAACGCGACTCAGTGAAGTCAAGATAATCGGATCGCGCGTTGCTTCCTTTGAGAAAATAGAGCGGCCATTGCTGTGGTCAGCGGGATCGTTGCTGCAGCCCATGTATTCTAGGATCGTAGCGGGGACATCGTAATGCGTGGTTAAGGTATCGATACTTTGCGCTACTTGACCGGGTATATGCCAAACCGCCAAGGTTTGGGTTTGATAACGGGTAAATGTATTGGCATGGCCAAAGTGTCCGACTTCGCCAAAGGCTTCTCCGTGGTCGCCGGCAATAAAGACAATGGTATTCTCGAGGACACCGCTTCGTTCTAGCTCATCTAAGATGCGGCCAATTTGTCGGTCAACAAAATGCAGACTATTGCGGTATTGATTGAACATATTGATATCAAAGTCACGTTTATTGGGCAGCGTAGCATAATTGATATCGCGATTTTCAACGGGAAAAATATTATCTTCGTCGGTGTAGCGGTAGGGTTGATGAGAGGCGTCGTAGAGGGCAAAGCCATACCATGGCTCTTTGCTTTGGGCGAGTTTAATTAAGCCATCACTGATTTTGGTATCGGCGATGACTTTGTCACTGCCGAGATCGTCGTGAATATGCTGTTCTGGTATTTTTACAAATGCGGTTTGTCTAAATTCAGGAAAGTTTAAATCTGTGGAGGCAAATATTTCAAAGCTGTAATTATGTTTTTGCAAGACGTCAAAGAGTAGTGGGCTGGTGCGATCATTGAGTGCGGTGGTCCAATAGGGGCCAACTAATCCATAGAGACCCGAAAAGATGCCGAGACGTGTTGCGCAGCCGCCACTGAGGTGATTGTTGGCAACGATGTTTTTCTTGCCAAAGGCAGTGATGTTAGGCATGCACTCAGGCGTTAGGCAGTCCCAGCGTGCGCCTTCAATAAACAGGGTGAGGATATTCGGAGTTTTGACGGGGCCTGAAAACTGTAATTCTTTGCGTGGATATTTTAATGAAGATTGGCTGATCTTCACCGCATTTTCGTTAAACTTCATGTCAAAATTTTCACGCAGAAAATGCTGCATCGAAGATTTAATGTGAAATGGTGTGGTGCTACGGGTGCGGGTAATGTTGCGTGATGCAGTGATATCACCAACAACCTGTAGTACTTTGTCGGAAATAACAAAGACAACGAGGCTGCAAATTATGAGGACACTGAGTGCACGGCGCGGTTGCCAGTTTTGAAGCCATTTTAATTTGCGGCAGAGGAGGTAGCCGCCCCAGATCCATGCAATGATGGAGGCAAGGTAGAGGATGGCGGTGAGGATGGTGCTAGCGCCGAGGGAATAGGAATCACCAGCGCCTGGGGTCGTGAGGATGTTCCAGACAATGCCATTTAAATGGAACCCATATAAGCTGTAAATGGAGGCATCAATAATCAGCGCAATATTAAAGAGACAGCACAGGCATACGGCACTGCCAATCGCTAATCGATGATTAATAACGCGGAGGATGTTGGTGGGAATTAAAATCATCACATGCCAGAACAGGACGCTGGCTAGGACGGCCCACCAAAAGAATAAGAGCCCAGTAAAAGATGCGTTATCAGGGAGGCCACGTAGGAAGGTGCGCGATAAATAGAGGCCGTTTACAATGCTGAGAGCGAGTAGGATATAGGAGGCACGGCGAAAAAGCATGGCCGCGTGCTGCTTCGGATTGAGCGCCTGTGCATGCTCTGGAAGGGTGGCCTGCGTCGCTGTTTCATGAGTATTTTGGGGTGCATCGGCGGATTCTGACATGTATATCCCGTACGGCGGTTTGATGTGCTGCCAAGTATGCGATTGAGGTGGCGCTGACAATAGAGCCATGCCGGCAATGGCCCCCCATAAAACAAGCCCAGTCAAAGTGACTGAGCCTGTGCTGTGTTTGATCCCGTAGGTGTGGGAGGCGACGTTATGAAAAGCAGAGCCCTCAGCCGAATCTTTAACGCAGTTAAAGTTCAGGCGGTGAGTTGCTCTCAATCAAAAAATAATGCAGCTTGCTGCTTTTGATTGAGAGTGTTCGAGCTCCGCCGTTGTAAAAAGTGGGAGGCGACGTTATGAAAACCAAGAGCCCTCAGCCGAATCTTTTGCAAAGCAAAAGTTCAGGAGCCGAGCTAGCCGCAGGCCCAAAAATAGAGCCTTCAGCGGAATACCTTGTAAGGCAAGGTTTCAGGCGGTGAGCTATGGCCAATCAAAAAATAATGCAGCTTGCTGCTTTTGATTGGCCATGTTCGAGTTCCGCCGTAATAAACAGCGCTTGCTGCTTTGCCCTATGACGTCGCGAGACGACGTTAACTAACCTGCGCTACCATGGGTTGGTTGCTTTCGGTTAAAGCGCGACGGTATTCATGTGGGAATACTTTAACGAAACGCTCGATAGCTGTGTCCCAGTTGTCGAGGATTTCTTTCGCACGGCGTGAACCTGTCACCTCATGGTGTTTGTTGATGTAGTGTTTCAGTGTTGCGAGGTCTTCTGGACTTTCGACTTTTTCAAGTGCTACCATGCCTTGGTTGCAACGACGCATGAAGTTTTGGTCTTCGTCATAGACGAAGGCAAAGCCACCTGACATCCCTGCGGCAAAGTTGCGACCTGTGCGGCCGAGAACAAAGACCAAGCCGCCGGTCATGTATTCGCAGCCGTGGTCACCGACACCATCAATGACAGCCGTTACACCAGAGTTACGTACACAGAAACGTTCGCCAGCACGACCAGCAAAGTAGGCTTCGCCACCAGTGGCACCGTAAAGGACGGTGTTGCCGATGATGGAATTATTTTCCCAGTTAAACGTAGCCTTTTCATCTGGACGAATAGCAATGCGACCGCCAGACATGCCTTTACCAACATAGTCGTTGCC
>CBDUFM010000526.1:0-3139 GCA_965366325.1 uncultured bacterium | reverse complement strand
GGAAGCAATTGCTGCTGCACTTCACGGGCGATATTCAACTCGTAGGCTGCTTTCTCTTGTTCGACCATTGCCTCTTGTGCGACCTTCAGATTGGAGGTCATGCGATTAAATTCATGTGCCAGGACGCTAATCTCATCATTTGAATGTGGCTTGGTACGATGACTCAAATCACCTCGCGATACCATTTGCATATCACGAACCAAGTAATCAACCGGTTTGGTTATTTTACTAGAGAATTGAAACGCAATGTAGACAACCCCCATCACCGCAATCAAAACGGCAATACCCGCATATAAATACATTTTAAAGTTCACGCGTCCAATCGCATCGGCATCAACATCAATAATGATTTCGTCACCACTGAGCCCGTGCCCATCAGCACCCGGTATTTTTAATCGGTAACGATATACACGCAAAACACCACGTTCACCATAATCACGATCTAATTCGTAGACTTTAATGTCATCGCCAAGATACACATTACCAACACGCGGCACATAAATTGATGGATATTGTTTACCAATCGCACCACCTTGGGTTTGAATTTCACCTTTAATCGCACGGCCACCAAGAGCACCGCCCTCAAAATAAACCGAAAGGATATCACTGTAGGCACCCGTGAGACCTTCGCCCTGCTTCCAAACGCTCGCCGATATCATGTATTGTTTTAACGTGTCGATGAGTTGATCTTTTTGTTCCTTATTAAACCCAGACCCACCCAAGGCATCCATCTGTGTGCGCACCATTGCGGCAGTAGTCTTCGCTATCTCAACGCCTTTGTGCATACTAATACCCTGCACAAAAAGATTTGACGTTAATGCTAATACAATTCCCATCGCAATCATAGTCACACCAGTTAAACCGGCCATGACTAACATGAACTTTGAACGTAAACTAGTTTTTGCTTCAACGCTACCTGACTTCGCACGTCCATTGGCTGTGCTAACGCCTGCTTCGCCAACCACAGAGCCAGCACGACGAGTCTTTAGGCGTCCTGATGCATCTTCCTCTGCAACCTGGGTAACCGGTACACGATTGCGACCAGTTTGTGATCCAGCGTCTGCCGATGAACGGCGCGTTGCACCTCTACCACCAGTGCCTGTTTGCTTACCTGTACGTCGTTGCCCCATAATCTACGCAACCCCCATTATTGCACCAAAACCAAGGTCATGAGACCCGCGAATAAACCGGCCAATGAATCATCCAACATGACCCCCCACGGTCCCGGCGTACGCTCTAGGATTGGAATCGGCCACGGTTTGCAAATATCGAATAGTCGAAATGCGACAAATCCGACTATACAGACCATTACAGTCCGCGCTTCCATCAAAGCACCAGGCACCAAAGCAAATGCCAACCACAGGCCGTGAATTTCATCAATAACAACTTGCGCGGGATCACCACGCTCAAACGAACGCTGGGCCGACGGCGTTACCAATACACCAACTACTAAGGATAGAAGAGCTAGCGCCACAAAGACCCACTGCACAATCGCAAGTGGCAGCACAAAACCTAAAATAAGCGCAATAAGCAGGGCGCCGACACTGCCCCAGGTACCGGGCCCGGGACTTAAGTATCCCAAACCACCACCACATGCTATTAAAACGGCTGTTTTATTTGGTGCTTGTTCAATATCTACACTGCTTGTCATGGCTGCATGCTCACATCAGTCCTGTTTGTGAGCGGCCTATGCGTCAACATCCAGTTCGCCAAAACGACTCTCAACTAAGTCCACTACAGATTTAATAGCCTCATTAGCATCATCGCCATCAGCGGAAACAAGTAACTCACTACCGCATTCTGCAGCCAACATCAATAACTCTAAAACACTCTTGGCATCAACAGTTAAACCATCCTTGGCAATATAAACATCAGCTGCAAAACGACCTGCAGTTGTGGCTATTTGCGTAGATGGTCGCGCGTGCAAGCCCATCTTATTGGTAAGTACAACGCGAGCTTCAGCTTTTGGCATGCAATGTCTCTTAAGAAAATTTAAAGTACGATGTATAAAGATAGAATGCTAACCAGTTTCAAGCGGGTTTCTACAAGCAAGTTACTAGCCCACTATTGGTTGTACTACTCACTTTTTCCATCTTGATAAACACCTATTTGGTGGACTTTGTCATCAGGTAATTGTAAACAGAGTGGCTCATTCGCCACGAAAAAGGCGACTTGCTAAACGGTCCTCTAACTCAGGAATCTCTCGGATTTTCTTCGCGGTCTTTTCTATGTCGTAGGCCACGCGACGGTAATACACTGCTTCGCCATTAAACAGCGCATAACAGCTCCGATTATCACGGTCACGCGGCTGGCCAACTGAGCCAACATTAATTAGGTAGCGACCATCTGAGACATCAAAGCCATTTGGCAACTCTGAGGCAGACAGGAAACAGTGATCTTCAGTAAACACACCTGGCTGATGCGTGTGCCCAACAAAGCAGAACCGTGGCATTTTCTCAAAAATCTCATCCATCTTGCTTGGGTCGGCGCCCTCCCAGCAATCAATATCCAACACATATTCCATTACCGGATCACGTGGCGAGCCATGGACCAAGAGCACATCAGCAAATTCATGCCGTTCCGGCAAATTGCAAATGACATCCCACATTTTAGATTTCATGGCTTTTTGCTGGATTTCGTTACGGGTCCAATCAATTGCCTGCTTCGCTGATGGACGGAAACCATAGGCACCATGCACAACGGCATGCTCATGATTACCCATAATAATGCACTTACAGACCTGTGCGCACATATCGAAACATTCGTAGGGCTGTGGCCCATAACCAATCACATCGCCGAGACAATAGATACGCTTCACAGTCCCTAGACTGTCTATGTCTTCGAGCACCGCCTCTAAGGCAGCGAGGTTAGAATGAATGTCAGAGATGAATGCGATCATAAGAAAACTTTAACATAATTTATGTTTAGATGGAGTGCCTTGAATATAAGTTATTATGACAGCATATTTTAACATGTCCAGTCCTAGCCTAAGAAGACATTGCCGTTTCAGTGCGGCGAATGAAAGCCGTACTGACAGCTCGTGTGGCTGTCGAGTGGCGCTCACCTCGCACAGCGTTTTCATAGAGCTCGTCATAGAGGTTACCAATGGCGTCAGTACTATAGCAAGCTTCCACCATAG
>CBDUFM010000525.1:0-3140 GCA_965366325.1 uncultured bacterium | reverse complement strand
GGAGACGAAGTCGGAATAAAAATAGGCAGCGCCAAAGCGAGGCGAGGGGGCCTGGTGAAGTATTCCCCAAAACAGCTCGCGCCAAGTCGCCGGTCCATGTACTCATGGAATTTTTATGGAGACGAAGTCGGAATAAAAATAGGCAGCGCCAAAGCGAGGCGAGGGGGCCTGGGGGACAAAGTCCCCCAAAACAAAAGGCTAAATAACTTCACACTTCCCACCAGCACACGCAATTGTTTCCTCAAGGGTTGTGTTGTCACGGTCCTCTTGAAGTAATTCATAATTTACTTGCACGTATTTACGTTGTAGATCTTCCCAAAGTTTGCAGTTGTGTACACGCTTGAGGCAGCGCGTCATTTTAAGGACGTCGCCATTAAAATAATTGTCGGCAAATTTCTTGGCGCGACGCACCCAATCATTTTTACCGTCTTGTACCTGACAGATGGCTTCGTATACGCGTTTAGGTAAACTGCGATCAATCGCTGCGCTGAGGTCTTCACCACGGCCCAGCGTGCAATCACAGGCAGCCCAGAGATTATCATCAAATACTTTCATGCCATCGACAATGAGTCCTGAGGACATCATCGCGCCAACGCCATAGTTGGCTACAATTTCATCACAGGTCCAAACTTCTGCGAATGGGGCTTGTGGATAATCAAGGTCACCACCATCAGGGAGTAGGGAAATGCCAGCGAAACTGTCGCGGTTTTTATAAATGTAATCGGCGATTTCGTCCCATTCATGGTCGCGAACAGTAATGGTATTAGAGACATTATGCGAGAGCCACGGTTTTACGCATTTGTCGTCGCGTTTACCGGCGTCGATCCAGTTTGATTTAGTCAGTTTAACGTGCTCAAGCAATTGTACTGCTGATAACTCATTTTTAATTTTTGCTTTTTCGTTAGCTTCTATGCAAAAAGTAATGACGACATCGGTGCCATTTGGGTTCCATACGGATTTTTCGACCGCATGTTCGTTATGTAGTTTAAAGTATTGGGCAATCAGCTCGTCTTCGTTAGCTTGTGCGCGACGAAAGTAGCGACGGGCGTGATGCGGGTGAATGCCGGAACTAGTACCGAGGATACAGCTAGTGGTGCCGGCCGGCTTAACGCAGGTGCAACGCGCGGCTGGGTTAATTCCAATACGTTCGGCAACCTCTTCGTTCACCGTGAGAATTAACTTTGCCATACGTTTTTGAATTTCTGGATCAAAAGCGAGATCTGGGTTTTCCATCATCCCGGTCATGGATACGCCGAGCAGTGCTTCACGTTCCGCAATGCGTTTACTGACCGATCCTAAGTAGTCAAAGTCAGTGTAATCAGCTTGCATGGTGCCAAGAATAGCAGCTGCCCGCGTGGCTTGCTCGAATTGTTCAATGTCCTTAATGCCACCCATATTAATTTCGCAGAGATTACAGAAGGCCCAACCGGATTTGCCATCTATTTGCGGGTAAAGGCCAATCTCTACGCAGGGGTTGTAGGTAACGTCGCGGTCGTCGGCCCACACAAAGCCTGGTTCGCCAAATTCACGGACAGATTTCATTAAGGTGTCGAACTGTGCGCGTGTGGTTTCATTGCGGATAAGCATCGCCGAGTTATTTGAGCGTGCACGTTGTGGGTTTTCGATAAACCAGTTGCCGGTCTTGGCTTTGGCCATTTCTTCATCGGTAGGTGAGAACATACAGATGGTTGCGCTGCGACGGACGCCACCAGATAGAACGGCATCTGATGCGTGCATAAGAATGTCGTAGGCATCAATTGGGCGTAGGAATTCTTGGTCGGCATCACAGCAGCGGTCGAGTAGTTCTTTGATTAAATCGAGGCTGCGTTGCAGCGGTTCTGGTCCAGGTGCGCGACCACAGCCACCGCTAATTTCAGCGCCTTTGGGGCGAATCTGGGAATAGTCGAATTCGATAATTTGATCAGCGCATTCAGGAAAAGGTTGTTGGGCATCGAAATAGCTAGAAAGCAGGATGCCAAGGCAGTCGGCCCAACCTTCGATGGAGTCTTGGATTGTATGCGTGTAGCGATTGCCTTTAGGACGGCTCACACTGGGCAAATTTTGAATGTGGTGTGGCTGAACGGAAAAGCCTACTCCGCAGCCGCAGAGCAGAAGCCATAGTGCTTCTTGGAAAAAGCGTGGTCGGTCGCAATAGGATGTTGTGCAATTGTAGATGCGTGCATTTTTATTCAAAATTGGTTCGCCACCAAACTGCAGCGCACGTTGACTGCCTAGAATTAATTTATTATCCATTGCCTCTTTGACCGTTGCGAGCAGGTCTTCGACATCCATGTCTTTGCGGCGGAAATGTTCGCGATGCATGTCAACCACACGGGCGGCGGCTTCTTTAAATGTCTCACGACGTTTTTGCTCCGGTAAATAACGGCTATATTTACTGGTGAAGACATAATTCTGCAGCTGCTCGACGGTCATGTGCGCTCCTGGTGGTGCTTATAAGTTGTGGATTTAGTGTGTATCTGGACTTACGTACTATATCTGGTGATGTATATGGATATCTATATACAATATATGGTATGTCAAACTAAAAACTAAGAACCTATTAATTATACGTTTTTCGCATTCAGGTGAGCATGCTTGTGCTAGGCGAGCGCAAAGATCGTATCTTTTAATTGTATCTTTGGATCATGACGCAGGCTGCCGGATTCTAAGGAGCTTCCATCGTATGCTGAACCGCTCTATTGCCGTGCTGCTTTTGTTTTTTATGGGTTTAAGTTCGGTGCTATTTTTTGGTATCGCATTAATTATTTGGCTAGGCACTGTATGGTTTGATAGGCGCTTGGTGCTCTTGCATTATTTTACCTGTTTGTGGGGCAGTCTCTATGTGTGGCTTTTTCCATTTTGGCGAGTACGCATTAAGGATCGTCATAAATTCCGTGCGGGTGTGACGTATTTAATTGTATCCAATCATCAAAGTCAGTTGGATATACTGATTTCTTTTTGTTTATTTAAACATTTTAAATGGGTGTCTAAGGCTGAGGTATTTAAGGTGCCATTCGTCGGTTGGAATATGTTTCTCAATCGTTATATACGTCTGCGTCGCGGTGAATTGAGCAGTGTGCGTAAGATGTACGAAGATTGTATAGCGACCTTGAAGAGCGGGAGCTCGGTGTTTATTTTTC
>CBDUFM010000524.1:0-3147 GCA_965366325.1 uncultured bacterium | reverse complement strand
AGGGCTGAGAACCATATCCAAAAGACGTATCTCGCAAGCCGCTCGCAATTGTGAGTCAACGCCTGTACGCTTATCTGATACTATTTCGGCTCTCATTAGTGTTGCAGGATAAGAATCACAAAACGCACGTGTGCTTTTCTTTGAAGTTTATCGATCGCACCGGTGCTCAACTGCAAAAACACATCATAAATAATTACAATAACAATTCTTACATAGTTGACCTTGTCTGGCGGCATTTTCACTTGTTTTGGAGTCTAGTGGACTAAATTGACTGACCAGTCAGTCGGAGACAGCCTTGGACCAAAATACAGCCACATCCCCCAAGCACCAAGCCATCCTCAACGCCGCTAGTGATGCTTTTGCAGAGCATGGTTTCGCCAAAGCTCGGATCGAGGACATCGCTGCCAAAGCAGGCGTCGGCAAGGGCACCGTCTATGAATACTTTCAATCTAAAGAGCACTTACTCTTGCAATGCTGCATCCACATCTGCACCGCTAATGAAGAGAAAATTAGCGCCTCACCCCTCCTCGCTGACACAGACCAGATCGACTATCACGTGACCATGCATGAGCTCGTACGCAGCGTAGTTGAAACCATCGTCGGCTCAGAAAAAAAAGAATTACGCTTGTTTATTCAATTATGGGAAGTCACCGACAAAGCACCGGCACTTGCAGAGGAAGTCAATACAGCCATTCAACAACTTTATGCAAAATGGGAAGCATTAGTCCTGAACCTCTTTCAGGCGGGTGTCGCAGCGGGCGCATTTAAAGCATGGCCAGATCCTGATATGTTTGGAAAAATTATCACGGCCACTGTTGATGGATGGATTTGGCAAAAATCATTCCGCAGTGAAATAGAAGCAAAAAGCATTGCCCTTCGCTTTGCAGACAGCATCGCAGCAATCTTAAGCTCAGGCACTGAGGAGCCATCACATGCATAAGTTATCAACTGCCCTATGTCTACTTAGTGCAGCAGCTCTTTTTCAATGTATGCAAGCCGCAGAAACATGGACGCCCCAAGATCATCCCGCCTCCATCAAACGCGTATTGCACGGCTTCACCGAAGCTAGTCATCATATGTTTATTTCTTCTGAGGTCAGCGCCCTCGTGAAAGACATCCCTGTTGATATCGGTGACCGCATTAAAGATGCTCAATTCATTACCTTAGACGACCGACTTGCACAGATTGACCTGCGCCTTGCACAGCATCAAGAACAACAAGCACAGCATCAAATTCAAAACGCCAAAGCCAATCTCAGCATTGCAGAATCCCTACAACGCTACCGTCTTGCCGAAAAAAATAGAAGCAGCTCCCTCATTGAAAAAAATGTCGCCAGCGACGAACAACACCAAGCGATGCTCTTTCAACATGAGCAGGCGCAGCTGGCTATTGCAAACCAACAAATCCTTGTTGAAGACGCACAGCAACAACTTGGAATAGCCCAAGCACAAACGCAACGCGCGCAGCTCCTTTTAGAGCGACACCAGATTCGCTTACCCACAGGTTGGAGCGTCAGCCAACGCCTCGTCCAAGTCAATTCATTAGTACAACCGGGCACACCCCTGCTGGAACTCATCAACACACAGTCACTTATAATTCGCTATAATTTAAACGAAGAAGAAATTCAAAGTTTGCGTAAACAAGAACAATTACACATACATCTTCAACAAACGGCCAAGCCGATTCCTGTCACCATCAAATCGATTAGCCCGTCCTTCGACCCGGTTTCACGCAAGCGCAGTGTGGAATTACAGGCCGAGGCCAGTTTGTTTCCAGAAGCAAGTGGAGGTCTAGCCTGTAGCCTAACGCTCTCGCTACCAGACCCAAATAGCGCTGTCTTCATTCCCAAATCCTTTCTCAACGAACGTTTTGAACAATTTCGTGTTCAAAGCAGCGACAAATCCTGGCACCCCATCATTATTATGCGCGATGAAGGTAAGCATGTTGTCATTCAATCATCACAACTTCCTGATAACTGCGTCCTACAAATTCCAGAGTTAGATTAATATGAAATCATTTATTGGTTTTTTTATTCGGCAAAGCATCCCGCTCAACATTTGCTATGTTGCAATTTTACTCTTCGGTATTTTGATCGCAGCTCAATTTGTTCCAGTTGATCAATTTCCCAATTTCAACATGGGCAAATTTACCATTCGCACCCCCTATCCCGGTGCTTCTGCTAAAAATGTAGAACGCCTAGTCACTGAACGCATCGAAGACAGTGTCCGCGATATGGAAGGCCTCGACTACGTCCGCTCCAGCTCGTTGAACGGCATGTCTGAAATCATCGTTCAATTAGCAGACGACACTGATTATCTGAAATTATATGATGAACTGCGCCTGCGTGTGCTTGGCGCGCAAAACAGCCTGCCGGTTATCAATGGCGAACCCCTAGTGCCCATGTTCTTCGTTAATGATGTCGACGAATGGGCACCCGTTATGCAAGTCAATCTCTTGCATAAAGACGCATCTGAACACCTCGATAAACGGCCACTGGTGTTACTCGCCAAAGAATTGCGCACACTACTCGAACAAGTGCCGGGGGTCAAAAAAGTTCAAATCCTCGGCGTTGAAAACCAACAGTTTGACATCGCTCTTGAGCCAGCGCGCCTCGAGCAACTCGGACTCACTATGCAAGATGTCAGCGCCGCACTGCAGCAGGCTGGAAAACTTATTCCGGGGGGCAGCGTCAAAACCAAAGACGGCGAACTCAGCATCCTGCTGGATGACATTGCTTATAGCAAAGAAGACATTGCAGCCGTAGTTATACGCAGCGATGGCATTAGCAGCCACATTACGCTTGGCAGCATTATGAATTGGGAGCAAAGCGGCTTTCGAAATATTACCGGCGGATTCATAAGTAATTATAACGGGCAGGACTCGACCATATGTAAAATACTAAAAGAAAGCCAAGCAAATGCAGCCACCGTCAAAGAACTCTGCATGCCTGTGGTGGAAACATTTATCAAGGCACATGAAGCCGACCACATTACCTACAGCATTAATCTCGATTCAACATTGCTCATTTCAGATTCGCTCAACGTTCTAGCAACCAGTCTCTTTGCCGCCTGTATCTTAGTTGTACTGACCCTGTTCTGGTTTCTAACCAATGCCCCGCCGCGAGCGATGTACATAGGCACCGCCATT
>CBDUFM010000523.1:0-3151 GCA_965366325.1 uncultured bacterium | reverse complement strand
GGGCCGATGCGAGTGAGGAATTGTGTGCGCATGCGCGTGAGTTGGGCCTATGCGCTAGTATGTTTTTCTCAAATACCGAGGCCGATAATGTGTCTTATATAAAAATGGGAATGCCTGGATTGCTGAGCGATTATCCTCATTTGCTTTTGCCTGCAGAGGGCCTCTAGCTTATGCCACGTATTCATATTGCATCGATACAGCCGCCGTGTCCGACTGAGAAATCAGCAGAGCAGAATCAACTTGTTATAGATACTGGATTTTCCTTGCTGGAAACAGCATTAAAAACAGGGGCAATATTTTGCTGTTTACCAGAATTTTTTAATGTATTTGGTTTTGATGCACAGGATATGCAGGGTGCCTGCGGCAATGCCGAAGAGCTAATACAAAAGGCTAGCGAACTTGCGGAGCAATATGGAGCTTACATTGTGCTGCCATTGTATCTTAAGGATGCGGATCTTTTTTATAATCGTGCTTATTTAATAAGCCCAGATGGCCAGATTGTTGGCTCCTATGACAAGATCCATCCGACACTTGGCGAAAAGAATATTCAATGTATTCAGCCTGGCACTGAGCTTCAGGTATTTGAAACGCCCTATGGCAACGTTGCTATAATTATTTGCTACGACATCTATTTTCCGGAGTTAAGCGTTGAATTGTCTAAGCATAATGTTGACATCGTTTTCTTCCCATCATTGCAGCGTTCAGAGCATGAGATGGCGAGTGAGGCCATGCTCAAAGTTCGGGCTATGGATACACAGGCTTATGTAGTTCGCTCATCCTACGGAACGCCGGCATCGGCGTCTTGGCGGCCACCAATGATGTTTGGTCAAAGCTGTGTTGTCCATCCTGATGGCACCCTGCTGGCTAATGCTGGACACTATGAGGGCATTGCCTTTGCAGCTCATGTACAGCTTCCATTTGATTGGCAGCGCCCTCGTTGTGGGGGGATGCCGGAAATGTCGGTTCAAGCGTTTATTAATGAAGATCGCTTGCAATAATGAAGAGACAGAGCCTGCTGCTAGGCTTGTAGAGAGTGGAAGAATATGACTGATCGAGAAACTGCGCAAATTAATGAAGCTTACGATGTCATTGTTGTTGGTGGCGGTAGTGCTGGAATGTGTGCAACGGTGCAGAGTGCACGTGCCGGTGCGTCGACTTTGCTGATTGAAAAAACCGGCTGTCTCGGTGGCACGACGACCAATGGCGGGGTTAATTTTCCTGGTCTCTTTCACGCATGGGGTAAGCAGGTTATTAAGGGTATTGGTTGGGAATTAATTGAACGATGCTTCAAAGAGAGTGGCGATACCTTTCCAGATTTTAGCGTTATTCCAGAGCGGCACTGGCATCATCAGGTGCTGGTGGATCGGGCTGTGTATACGGCTCTTTGTGATGAGATCGTTGTCGAATCAGGTGCACAGATACTTTTTCATAGTATGCCGGCGGCACTGCGTGAAGTTTCTGATACCGAGAAAGTGCTGACGCTGTGTAGCAAGACTGGTCTGCGAGACATTCGTGCTCAGGTAGTGATTGATTGTAGTGCTGATGCTAACCTTGCTGGACTGGCGGGGTACGCCTTAAGTGAAGCGGAGCATAAACAGCCAGCGACCTTAAGCTGCGCTGCGAGTGGCTATGATTATAATGCGCTCGATATACCAGCAATTAACCAAGCTTTTGATAAATGGGTGGCAGAGGGGCGGGGTAAATATACTGACGCTTCTTGGAATGCACAGGGTGCTGCGGTCGGTATGTGGTTGTCCAAGCATGGTAGCAATGCCAATCATATTGGCGGTTTTGATGCATTCAGCAGTGAGGGCAAGACTGCCTTGGAATTAGAGTCGCGTCGGGTTATTTTACGCATGTACCGTTTTCTTAAGCAGCAGCCAGGTTTAGAACAGTTGCGCATAGACTTTATGTCTCCTGAATGCGGTGTTCGTGATACCAGACGTATTATTGGTGAAAACACCGTCAGTGCAGAGGATTATCTCAGTGGTCGTGCTTGGCCGGACGGGGTTTGTTACAGTTACTATCCGATTGATTTACATAGTGATCAGGATGGTGGTCTGGATTGTCGGCAATTGGAGCAGGGGGTCGTGCCGAGTATTCCGCGATCTGCGATGATCCCCAAGGGGTCACAGAATTTTTTAGTCGCTGGACGTTGTATTTCTGCAGATGATGTAGCAAATTCTGCATTGCGGGTGCAGGGGTCTTGTATGGCCATGGGTCAAGCGGCTGGTGCCATGGCTGCTTTGGCAGCTAAGGACGGTCTTCTCGTTGCAGAGCTCCCTATGCGTGCGATACACGAATTACTAGAGGCACATGGAGCGATTGTTCCTGCGCTAGCAGAGTAGCTCGGCGTAGCGCTGTGTTATTTGGAGCCTTTATCGTAGCCATTAAAGTTTATGGTTTGCGCGATAGCCTTTTTAATTAATTCTTCGGCGGGTAATTCCCAGGTTCTGTAATAGGTAGCTTGGCTACCCTGACCGGCAAAGGCAGCATTCTCAACACCATGAGTGTTGATGAAGTCCATGCATGTTTTATGCAGGTCTAGAACAGGCATGCCCATGTCCTCGGCGACTTCCCTAGTTTGCGCTGCCCATTTTTCACAAGTTTTGAAATTCTCGCCACCAATGACCACCACATTGGTGGCATCATTTTCTCGCCAGACTAACGGTGTGCATACAAAAATAGCTGTGTTAGGGAGGTCTGTACGTAGGGTTTCTAGGTTAGTTTTGAGCTTACTTTTATAAAAACCATCATCCAACGTGTGTAGATGAGTCTTTTGTCCAAGGATACCAGTACCTGGATAGAAAAATAAAATGGTTGGTTTATTTATTTTTATTTTATCTTGGCTGTACATTTTTGGCGAAAAGAAATCAAGAGCGAGTGAGGCCGCGACTGCTCGTGGCGCTAAGAATTTCATGGACTCCTGATAATGGGCCTTCAGTTTTATGCTCAAGTCGTTCATCATGGTGTTGCTGAAGGGACCGACTAAGAGAATGACGTCACCTTCTTGTAAGTCGCGGCTCATGGCTGTTGCACTGAGCGATAATGCCTGGCTCATGGCTGCTGTTACTAAGTGCTGTCCTACATCGTTCAGCCGGTAGCCACCTTTTGTTGTTATGCCCTTTGAGCGCTTGTCGACCTGGGTGTT
>CBDUFM010000522.1:0-3152 GCA_965366325.1 uncultured bacterium | reverse complement strand
CCCATAATGCTCCTGCGGAAAATGCCATTCATTGACAAGCACACCCGAACGCGTGCTCACCCCGATAAACCAACCACCGCCATGAGCACGTCCATGGTAGACAATGTGTTGTCCATCCCAAGTCCAGGCAGCATGGGTTTGAAAACGATGCTTATTTCGCGGACGTATTTCGGTCGTGCCACCACTCGGCACATGCAAAACATAACAACGACTCTCTAGGCGATTATAGTCACCCGGCGTATCGCGATCAAATAATATATAATCTTTATCAACTGGACAGTGGGCCACATGGGCACAACCAAACGATGGTTCTTCATGAATTATACGCGTCGACTTATCATGTAATGAAACCGCATGCAAATTCATGCACATATCACCACCTATGGCCTGACGATAAGGACGTGAGCGATTTCTGCCGTTGACCAAATCAGGATGCGCAGGTTGCGCTGGGAAAACAAGCTCTTCTTCGAGAGGATCAAAACTCAGCACCCCCGTAGCCCACTCAATTCCTGTATCCTCAATTAAGCAACGCTCCTCAAGAGTATCGAGATGCACCATACGCAAGGAGCGCCCTTGATTATAAGCCAGCCAACGAGAACTCGGAGCGAGGCACAGCGTACCGGCACTGATACCGTGCCCATTCGCATAACGACCCATGTCCTTCCCCTGAATCGAACCCCAGTGACCAAGGCCATATGCGGGATCACATAATTGCGTTATATGTCCATCCTCTGTAGAGGCCTTAAACAACGCATTGCGGCCATCTACACTTCCACGAACAAATACAAAATATTCTGCGTCTGCAGTAAAAGAAATATTCGTATGGTAGGTCGGTGTGGTATTAAAAAGGCCGCTGTGGGTATAACGTCGCAATGTCCGTAAACTGATCGGATCCTTATACGTCTCCGATTCATCCCATCGATCACCCTTGCCCCGCAACACTCGCTCTTGATCAAGCATACAAACGCTTCCTTCTCGTATGTTAACCAGCCTATAGCTCCACCACCCAAACACATATCCGTGTGCCTAGTATACATATCTCAAATTGCGTTATAGATGCAGCCCTGTAGAGTCACGACATGCTTGGCACTCCGATACTCGATATTAGCCCAGATAGGGAAAGGTACCAAAGAATACCCATTTGGCGTGATGACCTTCGCTGCCTTCGCGATATAGGCATATCTCAAATTGGCATACATGACATGGATGCCAATTATCAAGTCAGCCGCGCTGCGCATCGTTACCACTACCATCTACTCCCAATAGACTGCGCAGTCACTTTCCGTATTTTAGAAGGCGAACAGGAGCGCGCCGGCACTATTAATGCTCAAGATTGCTGGCAATGCCCGCAGCACTTACCCTATGCATTTAAAATTGCCGATGCCGCAACTAGTGGCCACGCTATTTGGTGGAGCCTCGAAAAAGACTCATTATCGCGTCCCTTAAAAACAGAGCGCATTCTCAGGTTCAATGAAATCCACACACGCATTATTCAACTCGTTTTATGGATTCAAAAAGATATCTCACTGCATACAAGCCAAGGTAATCAGAGCGTCGCTCATAGCGCCCGCGCACTCAGTGCCTATCTCAAAACCACCTGCATCGATAGCCTACATTTTCACGAAATACAAAAACAAGATCTCCTGCAACCATTATGGGAAGCAGTATACCAACAACCGCATTTACCGTGGACACTCGACGACCTAGCCGATCGCTGCCACATGAGTCGCTACCAATTAACCCGCTTGATGAAAAAGACCCATCAATGCACACCAATTGCCATGTTAACTAAAATAAGACTTCAACACGCCGAAGAATATTTAACCGAAAGCAATCTAACCCTAAACGACATTGCCCAGAAACTAGGCTATAGCACGGCCTTCGCCCTTAGCAAATCCTTTAAAAACCTCTATGGTATAAGCCCACGGGCATTTAGAAAGCAACACCAAAACAGCATTTCATAAATCTGAACATGAGGGAAATTACCGTCTATACAGAGGGCTCACCCGCGAGCATGCTTGTTTTACCAGTTTAAATTTATTCAAAGAACCTGTTTTTATTATAGAGTATCCTATGACGGTATCTGCCGTTGTGATAACGCTGATCTCTAACATAGAGCTTGTTTCGCTGTCAAATAACCAAAATACTTAATAGCAGACGTACACATATCTTTTAGTAGATACAAACACGCAACTCCCCAGCACAAAGCTCTTTAATCATAAGACACGCATTCCGCGCATCTTCTAGGGTGCAATTGGCCGAAATTCGGGTGATGCACTTACTAATTGAATGCGGCCGTGTCCCTTATCGCCCGGAAGACATGCGTGTCTACCAATGGCATTAACTCAAGGCATAAATGCATTGGATTCAATACATTTATGTCTTGAGTTAATGCCATTGCTTTACTCACAGTTCTCTCACCAGCTTCCATTGAAGCAGCATACATTACACTGTATTAATACAACATGAAACAGACCATTCAAACAATCATAGGCATAAAGGACATGCTCCTAAACAAATACATGCCCTATTCGCCTAAGACGCTATATACCTCTCATACTGCGCTCTATATTTTCTCTTCTCCTCATAAGTAGGAACTCTCCCCGCTTTGCTCCAGAGCTGAACAATCAATGAGGGATCAATATCAAGAAGTGTATCGACCTCATATCTCAACCGCTTAATTTCCTGGAGCATAGCCCCATACGATGGACTAGAGTTAAAATCATTAGTCACTTTTTCTCCTTTGTGATTAAGTGAAGTGGCATTATAACACAAACACAATTAATCTAAACAAAAAAGTTTACTAAACATTATAACCCAATATTTCTCATGTCTAGCTTTAGATTCCTAATACACGTGGTTAACCATATTTTAATACCACAACATACATGCAGAGCGCACCTCAAGAGCGTCGTCAATGTATCCAACAAAAAAAACCACCCCCAAAGAGGAGTGGCTCTTTATCAATCAAAACGAAGTGCAGTGCTTTTAACTACAAAGCTATTTACAAAGCTCTTTCGCCGCCGCGACCATCGCATCAGGCCCAATACCATGCTGATCATACAACTCACCAGCGGTATAAGCACTCTGTCCAAAGTTACCCTGAACGCCTAATACCTTGACGCTGAACTGTGTACCGGCCTGAGCCAGTG
>CBDUFM010000521.1:0-3158 GCA_965366325.1 uncultured bacterium | reverse complement strand
CTGGCGGTGTGCGTTTTGCCAATAATCGAAGTGCTTGTGCGATTTGTTCACCGTCACGCGCAGCAATCGCTACGGGAATGTATTGTCAAAATAATGGTGTGATGACGCTGACTAATTCACCAATGCATAATCGTATTTATCCGCATGTACCGCATATGATGGCGCGCTTTAAGGATAGCGGCTATCGGACGGCACTGTTTGGAATTCAGCATGAAGCAGCGCATGAGCATGTTAGTGAAATCATGAAGCCGGATGAACAGTTTGCGACAGATCCGTGGCCAAATGCGGATATAATCAGGCACTATTGTAAAAAATGGTTGGGCGAACGTGGTCAAGACGATGATAAAGCCGAACCGTTTTTCATGCAAATCGGCAGTATTGATGCGCATTTAAATAGATTTTATTCTGGCGCGCCGGCGCGTAGCGACGAGCCCTATCCGCCAGTTCAGGATGAGCATAAAGGATTGTTCATGCCGGCATATTTACAAGGCAGTGACGCCGATAAGGCAACGATCGCTACTTTGCAGGGTTTAATTCAACGTGGTGACCGCATGGTTGGTGATGTGATGGATGCCCTAGAAGAGGCTGGTCTCGCCGATAATACCTTATTTATTATGAACGTTGATCATGGGGTTGGTTTATCGCGAGCCAAGGGAACCTGTTACGACCCAGGAACGACAACTGCCTGTATCATGCGATGGCCTGAGAAAATCCCTGCGGGAAAAGTGGTCAATCAATTAACAACGCACGTGGATGTGCTACCGACTGTATTAAATTTATTGAATATCCAGAGCGACGAGCAATTTGATGGCTGTGATTTTTCACAGCATATAACCGGTGCGGAAAGTAAAGAACTGCATGACTATGTGTATAGCCACATGGTCGAGAATACGCGATCGCTGCGGAATAATAAATGGAAGCTGATTCGGAACTTTAGGCCATCAGCAAGTGCAACGATGCGGGGTGATTGCGCCTCGCAGCATAAGTCCTTTGATTTTGAACGGGTACAAACGCCGGCAGACATTGAGCCCTGTGACCAGTTCCCTGCTTTGGAATTGTATGATCTCGAGGCTGACCCTCATGAATTGCGGAACCTTGCGCGCGATGCAGCGTATACAGAAACGGTGGAAGAACTTGACGGACAGTTGTGGACATTCTTATTGGATAATGACGACTTTTTGGTCCATGACGCCGTGCGTACGCCATGGCAATTGTCGACAAGAAAAGAATTAGAAGTCCATTGCCAGCGTCGTGGTCGTGAAGTTCCGTTCGCAGAAGGTCCGCTGATTAACCTCATCGACGCGGCTTCGGCAGTGGGTACTATCGTTAACTAGGCACCAACCTTTTCTTGATAGGGGCGATCGGTGTCGGTGCGTAGACACCACGTTACCAGTTGCAGCTGCAGATCGGCAACGATTCTTAATAGCTTCGGATCGTCCTCATGTCCGTCATAAATGTTTTTCATTTCCCATGGATCATTTTTCAAGTCGTACAATTCGTTGCCACCAGTCAGACGGATGACTAATTTCCAATCATCACTGCGCGCCATTTTTGTACGCGACATGGTTTCGGGAACATTTTTGTAGGTTAATTGTTTGCCATCAGCCCTTTTACTGAAATTAAAGCGCGACCACATTTCTTCTTCATGTCCGCCATTGGCAAAGACATGTTTCTTCTTTTTGTCACCAGCAATGATCGGTAACAGTGATTCGCCGTGCACGCCCCAGTCAGCTTCGAGACCGAGGAGGTCGAGGACGGTAGGAACCACATCGGTGTGTTCGCTCATGCTGTCGACGCTGATGTCAGTGGCGAGGCCTGGCGCGCGTAAAATGAATGGCACATGTAAAAGACAATCGCCGAGGTAGGTATCCCATTTTTCATGAAGGCCATATTGACCAGCAAAATCGCCATGGTCGCTAGTGAAAATAATTACCGACTCTTCGTAAATGCCCTGTGCTTTTAATTCTTCAATAATCTGTCCGATCATGCCTTCGACTTTGGTAATCATTGCATAATAGACTGCTTGAAATTCGCGTAGTGCATCGGGGTGGGGATTGCCGCCGCCACGTATTTCACGCATGGTGCGTAAGTTTAATGGCGCATTGTCTGGGAGATCATGCGGCCACGGCGTGATCTCTGCGGGATTATACATCGAATAAAATGGTTCGGGTGCTTCGTAGCCGGGGTGCGGTTTGCTGAGATTCACATGCATGTAAATGGGCTTGTCTTTGTTACGTAGTTCACGTAAATAGTAGAGGCTTTGTTCGGTGCGGTTATCATCAGAGAAGCCACCAATTTCATCTTCAATACGATGCGGATTACCGAATGGTGTTTTTTCTGGGCTACTCGTGCGTGCGTTGGCATCTGGCTTCGGTACGGAACGAGAAACGGATGCGAGATCATGCAACGGACCATCGATAAAGCTGTGATAGTCGGCGTAGCCTTCATGCGCGGTGTGCGAATCGAATAAGGTTTTGTACATGTGATTAATGCCGAACACGGATGTTTCAAAGCCCTTGTCGCGCAAGAATTTCATGAGGTTGGGTTGATCTGGGTCGAGAACTTCATTAATGGTACGAAAACCATCTGTATGCGAGTAGCGCCCGGTTGTCATCGCTACACGGCTTGGCACGCATTTGCCATGACCGGTAAAATGGCGGGGAAAGACCACAGCGTCTTTGGCAAAGGCATCGAGGCAGGGGCTTTTACAATCAACGTTGCCCATAAAAGCCAAGGCATCAGCGCGTAACTCATCGCAGGTAAGAATAATCAGGTTTTTAGCTGTAGCTGTGCCCATCGGATGCTCCCTTTGTGTGTAGGCATGTATTCTGCCGTCTACGCGAGCCGGTGCAAAAGTTTAATAAATAGTCGTCACTGGGCGCTCATGCCCTGTAAATTACAGTGTTTAATAAACATTAAGAGAGAACCATTGGTTTATATTAGGGTCAGGTTTAGCGTCCTGACGCTACATTTCCTAAGATGCGCTGCCATAGAAAATCGAGGCTTTCGCTGACCGGTTGGTCACGGGTGAATTGGTGTTCGAGTTTCTCGTCTGGGCTGAGGTAATAATTCCAGACGCCATTTTCTGCGAATTGGCTATGGCCGGCGCGGCCGAGCCAGTTATCACCAAAGCGAATGTCGGTGAGCTGTATGCGGCC
>CBDUFM010000520.1:0-3161 GCA_965366325.1 uncultured bacterium | reverse complement strand
AGGCCCAGTGATCGCCTTGCCTTCTGTGCTGGTCAGCATAATGCCGCCGTTAGGTGCTAGCGGATAAACATGCGGTAGCTGTTGACCATTAAACACTAGCTGGCAACGCTCGGTATGAGGCACTAAACTGTGAAACGATTGCCGATAGGTTTGCAGACCATGCTGCTTACAAATCTCTTCAATGCCCTGTATGCAGCGTTTATGTGCTTCGGAGCCAGCCAGACGATGCTGCGATGCGGTTGCTAGCTCATAAACCGCTTGATAGACCGCATCTTTAGCAACTGGCTCTTCGAAGACTTCACTAGCGGATAAGCTGGTACTCAGCGCACACAGCGCACAGAGCGCAAACAAGCTCAGCACTAGGGACCGCGTAAACAGACTCAAGCAGACAACAGGTTCAATAAAAGATAAAGACACGATAAACCTCTGGGTCTGCACCAGTAGCAAGGAAATAAGTAATCGACGTCAATGCTGATAAGCCAAAGGCCAAGATATCACCAATTATCAAACCGATAAAAAATGGTTTGGCTTTCTGGTAAATATTTCCGCCGCCAAAACGAATAACCATTTCCTTGCAACACCAGCCAATAAAAAAGGACCAGTAAAATATCTGCATAGGAAAGGTATCCCAAACAAGGAATAAAATCGGGTGGAATGGGAACCAGGTAAAACGGATGCGCATCAAGAAAAATACCAGTACACCTGCTGCGCCAAATAGAATCCATTTGCTGGCTGACCAATCAGGTGCTATGAGGGGGATCTTGCTGATACCGCTGCTGGTCGTGGCTACCTCCATTTGACCAAATTCATCAACTTTTTCCATGGCACGGACTGCAGGGGTAAAAGTGTTCTTTACCGCAGCAAAGCCGCTGGCATCGCCATATTTAGTCTGGGCACCCTGTTGATAAAAATAGGCTATTTTATAGAGAGAACCTGCACACACGGTAACGACAACACAGAGTAAGAGCGCTGTAAATAAACGTTTTTTCTGAAAACGACCCTTGTCGGCAATCTGCAAGCCATTACTCACAAACGGCATTAAGGCATTATTACCACTCACCGACAGTGATTGACAGACATACAATATTGCCATTAAACTGGCCGGTCCAATAGCAGTCGGTCCCAAGGCAGCCACTAAGAGATTCCCAATACTCCATTGGCCTTGTATATAGGGACCACCAACTTCACACACTAAACGTGCAAACACCATCGCCACTACTAATAAAGTCAGGATCAACAAACAGGCTAGGAGAGCGTCCATTTGAAACACCGTTATCAAATAGACCAGCAACAAGGCATTACACAAGAGAAACACACGGACAATCCAGACTGATTCTTCACCAGCTAGTTCGCTCTGTTTACCAAAGGCTCTTTTTAACAGGGCCAGATAATAATGTCGACCCGTTATCAGGATGATAATGCCATAAGCAATATAAGCTCCAGCACGAGACATCTCAATATGACTGCTGCTCACAACAGAACCGGTGTTTAAATAATATTGAATTGCAAAGACCAATAACAGCACCTGCGACAATCCTAAGGTAATACCAACTTCACGACCCAAGAAATAGGCCAAACCAATCACGCTAAACATCAAGTGGAAATCCACTAACCAAAAAGCGCCCGTACGATTCAGGATTGGGAAAAACGCCCACAAAAAATTAAATCGCCCTTTAAATTGCAGCGGCGGCAAGGCCTCTGGGAACCAAGTGTTAATCATGCCATAGCAATGTATGAACAAGACCGTGCCGGCAGCAATCCACATTAATGGCGAATAAAATATGTCTGGCAGACGTCGTTGCTGATCACGCAAAAAGACATTCTGTGCGATTTGCGCAATTGGATAATTTAATTGTTCATGGCGTGACCACTGACGATGCACGAGGTAGGACAAGGAGATAATGATGAGCGCCAAGGGTGCGTACCAATGCTGCCATGGTATGGTATCATGCGGAGAAAGTCCCTGCGCATAATTCACATACACATCTTCATAGTCTGGATGCGTAGGGTCGCCACCAAGCGGCTGTAAGTCAGGCGGAATCTGCTGCGGTAACTGATATTTCTCCCAAGACAATTCACCATGCGCCAATTGCTGTGGGGCAATCATCTGATGACTGATGACCAGACCGGAACCCCAGACCATGCTGAGCGACAATAACAATGTCGCTAATAACTCAGTCGTATTAAATACCGCAGCCTTATAATATCGAGCAAATATTGGGTTCCAAACACAGGCGATAATGAAGACATATAAAAAAGTAGCAAAGGGGAGCTGTTTTATAAATGCCAAATTTAAATGTAGGTAATTGTCCAGGTACACACGTCCACAAACAGTGCCAAGAACTGCACAGACTGTTGCGAGCAAAACGCGCATTGTGAGCCATTTATTCGATGGCTGATCATGCTGCTCGTGGACGGATGGATTATCTACTGACATAGTTTCGCCGGCTAACGTATGGAAAACTTAGCCGGCGAAATAGTGAATCTAGAACAGACTATATGTAAGCAGAACACAATTAAACAAGTAAGTTTAATTGCCGTTTATGCCGTCACTTAATTAAATAATTAGCGTTGGACGCGAGCGCTGCCACCTGTTACCAAGGATTCTACCTCTTTAAGACTGGCCATGGTTGTGTCACCTGGGGTGGTCATCGCCAAGGCACCGTGCGCTGCACCATACGCTACTGCTTCTGCACCGGTTTTTCCTGTTAGGAATCCGTAGATAAGGCCACTAGCAAATGAGTCGCCGCCACCAACACGGTCATAGATGGCGAGATCTTCACGCATAGGCGCTTCACTAAAAGCACCATCAGCATAGACGATAGCGCCCCAGTCATTAACGCTGGCAGTTTTAACGCCACGTAAGGTGGTCGCGACTACTTGGAAATTCGGAAATTGTGCGACGGCTTTTTCAATCATTTTCTTAAAGCCGCTGGTATCGAGCTTCGTTAAATTTTCATCAACACCTTCAACTTCAAAACCGAGAGATGCGGTAAAGTCTTCTTCATTACCGATCATCACATCAATGTAGGGGGCAAGTGCCAAGTTCACTTCTTGCGCTTTGGCCTTACCACCAATATCTTTCCACAAGCTCGGACGGTAATTCAGGTCGTAACTAATAATTGTGCCATTTGCCTTAGCGACTTCCATCGCTTCCATAG
>CBDUFM010000519.1:0-3164 GCA_965366325.1 uncultured bacterium | reverse complement strand
ATGTTGAGGACTACAAATCCTTCAAGATACGCTTTAAATTTGTAAGTGATTTACAGGCTGTTCGTTTTACATTTAACGGCACCAGTAAATGGAATGGTGAACTGGTACGTATCGTGATCCGCAATGGACAAGCAGGGTTCACCCAAGGCTACGGCTCAGAGCTAGGTCAATTGCCACTGAAGCAAGACGAGTGGAATGACCTCACCGTCAGCCTCGACGGCCAATTCATTTCCGGCACACTCAACGGTGAAGACTTCGAAAGCAAACAGGCCTTTGCCTATAAACATCTCCAAGAAGTCAGCGTCATGACCGCTGGTGGACGTGAGTCCGTTGAATTACACATCCAAAGCATTCTCGGGCTACCACACAATAAATGATTTCTTGTAACCTCTCTAAATCTAAAGAGATTATTATTTCATACGACAGGTCTACTAAGCCTCCAAAGGATTGATCATGTTTAAAATGCTTCTCCTGAGCTGCCTCACCTGCTGCCTCCTAACACCGGTATGGTCAGCTTCATCTACCTATAAAGATGCACATAAAGCGGTAAAAAACGCCATCAAAAGTGGTAAAAAAGAACCCACCTGGTTCAAAAGTACCACCGTTCATTGGGACATGAGCAAGCCGTGGAAAGAAGGACGGATGGAGATCCGTCGCCTGCTAGGCTTCAATGAAGCAGAAAAGTCCCACGAAGCGATGAAGATACTGTACCTCTATAAGTCAAAAGAGTGGGACAAAGTCATGGGCGAATGGGGCGAATACCCCTTTTTGGCTGGTGAACATGAGATGGCACTGGTCCACTACCTTGACACCCTGCCTAAAATAACCAAGTATGAACCGACCCATGCCAAACAATGCCTTGCAGCCCTCTATGAGCACTACGGTGCCTACGACAAGGCCATGGACACCTTAAGCGAAGCACACAAACGTGTCGAAACAAAAGACAGCTCTAAATTTAAAATCATGCGCCTCGCCCATCTCCATGAGGCCATGGGCGACCTGTCCGTAAAAATGGAGGACATCGACGCTGCCAAAACGCATTATCAAACTGCCGCAGACCTATTCCCCACCTCGAATCAACCCTATGGCAAAGAGAAATTAAAACCAAGCAGTGAACGCTGTAAGCGCAAAATCGCACGTCTTGATATTGCCAATCTTGCAAATGCGCAGCTCAAAGATGGAACCTACACGGCCCAGCAACAGGCTTATTCGGGCGTCCTAAAATTACAGGTCACGATCAAAAATAATAAAATCAGTGCCTGCAGAGTCAGTAATCACAAAGAAAAAATCCACCAAGGTGCGATTGAGACTATACCAGCGCGCATCCTCGAGTTACAAACAGTGGAAGTCGACGCCGTGCTTGGCGCAACCGTGACGAGCGACGCTATTAAGGACTGCACCTTCCAATGCTTAAAAAGAGCTGGACTCTAACCCTTGCCCTCCAGTCAGAAACAACAAAACGAAAGCAGTGACAACAAGCAGCAAGCTTGGTGGCACTTCAATCTCTTCTTTCGTTTTTACACCAAAAAAGACCTGCCTGCGAACAAACGCTTCCTACATAAACTTTTCCTTAAAATTGGCCCCACTTGGCGCGCTGCTCCGCTACGACGCATAGTCCAAACAGCCTGCCTTGGATTATTTTTATGGCTTTTTTTCTATGTCGCCTGGCCCTACGCCGATCATTTTGATGAGCATGTTATCGCCGATAAAGAAATTATACCGGCTGATTTATTCCTCGTGATTGATCCACTGGTTGGCATTTCCACTGCCATCGCTGGTGCCTACTGGGGTGAGGTCGGCTTATGGATGCTCGGCATTCTCACTATCTGCATCTTGGTGCCACGGATGTTTTGTGGCTGGCTCTGCCCACTCGGTACGCTGATTGACTTTTTTGATTGGGCGATTGGACGACACATTAAACGCTGGAAACTTAAACAGCACCACGGCTGGTTTGTTCATATTAAATGGTATCTACTCGCTGGCATACTCATTAGCTCCTTGTGTTCGGTACTGACCTCTGGATTTTTCGCAGCCATTCCGGTACTCACCCGCGGCCTCGAATATTCGCTAGGACGCTTCCAACGCGGTTACATCCGTGGTTGGCAAGAAGTACCCCCCTTTGATGCCGCAGTGATCTTGTCTTTGGTTTTATTTGCTGCAGTCTTTCTACTCGGTATTTTTGAGAAGCGTTTCTGGTGTCGCTATGTCTGCCCCAGTGGTGCCACGTTTTCCTTTTTTAATTTATTCAGACGCAGCGAAAGAAAAGTTACTGATGCCTGCATTAATTGTAATAAATGCGTTCAAATCTGTCCTTTTGATGCTATCAAAGATGACTTCACTACACGTGTTGCCGACTGCACCATGTGTCAAAGTTGCGGCGGCGTCTGCCCAACCCAAGCTATTCAGTTCACCAGCACTGGTGCTCAGCTACCAGAAAAACAAGCTGACCCTGAAACGCTCGGTGTGCTCGATAGGCCCTTGGCCCGCCGTGGCTTTTTAACGGCTGCTGTTGCCGGCCTCAGCGTCGCTGGATTAAAACAATTAAACGCACTGGACATTGGTTTTGGCCCCGGCGCCGACGAAGCGCTGCCCATGCCCATCCGCCCGCCTGGCAGCGTTACCGAGGCCCAGTTTTTAGACCTGTGCATTCGCTGTGGTGAATGTTTTAAAGCCTGCCCAGGGCCAGTGCTCATCCCAGCAGGCACTGTATATGGCATTGATTCCATGTGGACACCTATTGCCTCGTTTCAATCGGCTGGCTGTCATCAAGACTGTAATTTTTGCACCGATGTCTGCCCAACTGGCGCCATTCAGCCATTAAAAATTGAAGAGAAACGCGAGATCCATATGGGTCTTGCCAAAGTAAACACAGAAACCTGCCTCAGTTTCCGCGAAGACGACAAAGAAGCCTGTGATCTCTGCTTTCAAGAATGCACAGCCGCTGGCTACGACGCCATCGAAATGAAAGCCTTTAAGCATGAGGTTGCCGCAGAAGATATGCCACCACCCGGTGCCTTTAGCGATGATGAAATCGAAGCGATGCTCACCTATTATGCACCAGTTGTTGATCAGGACGCCTGTGTTGGCTGCGGCCTCTGTGAATATCGCTGCCATAAAGCCTTGGTCATTCATTTGAATAAGGTTGTCTGACTCAAGGTCATATA
>CBDUFM010000518.1:0-3176 GCA_965366325.1 uncultured bacterium | reverse complement strand
GCGCAGCGGACCAGCTTGATCCAAAGACAGCGCTAGCCGAGAACCATCTGCTGCTTCAAAATGAACATGGTCATCATCTAATCGGATCTTCACTTGCGACAATTGAGGATGTGTACGCTGGGTAATCATCTCGCCACCAGCAGCAACAATCATGAAATGACGGTCACATGCTAAGCCAGTAGCGACAACATCACTGGCGCTTAGGCTTAGGCCTGGCAACGACTTAACTGGATAAATGTTTATGGCACTTAGACTTACGTTAGTCATCCATTTCCTCACTTGTTTGCATGCAATATCTTGTCACAAGATAACACGGGTTACCATTCTATTATAACAAGAGGACACCTATGCTCAAATATGCTTCCTGCTTTATCAGCACCCTATTCCTAACCGCAAGCATGCTCCAAGTCGATGCAGCAGAAAATGCCGCTCTACAAAAACATGGTGCTAGCATCAAAGTAACCAGCGCAGCGACTAAGCCGGTCAATGATAAATGGAAAAAAGCAGAGCACATGCTGCAGGAAAAAAAACCGGGCGGACCAATCATTAATGATTTAGCCAGCGGCAAAATTACCGTCAGCCTGCCAGTTCCACTTAGCATTCAGAAAATAGGTATCCGCGCTTCTGATTATCGCGGCAGCTTTCCGCTGGCAAAAGACATCAGCATTAGCAGCGAAGGAGCCGAGACCAAACAATTTACCCTCGAACAAAAACCGGGTGAAACTCAATTTTTTGAATATAGCGCCACTGCTCAGACCGTAACCGTTTCCATTCACTCGATTTATCCGCCCTTAAAAGAAGGCGCTAAACCAGTTGCCTACGGCACCATTGATCAAATCCAAGTCATTGTAGAAGAAACCCTCGCCGATCGCTTTGCTATTCCCGCAAGTTATATCCCAAACCAACCACAATTCATTATGCAAACGGATAATTTGAATCCGCAAAAAGTGACTCCAGTAATTGGCAAACCGTATAAAGTCAGCGGACACCCCAATACCGTATGGAGCCAAAAAGATATTGATGAGTTTAAACAAGCGATTCAAACCCAAGCACATGCACAAACAGCCTACGAAGGCATTATTGCTTCCTGTGAAAAAGTCATTGCAAATGCTTATGAAATCCCTGACGAACCAGACCTCGGTACCAATCCTAAAGTAGCCAATCTGCATACCTCCATCGCACAAGCGATTGCCAATCTCGGTATTGCCTACTCCTTATCTGGTGATGAAAAATATGCTGCAGAATGCAAACGCTTATTACTCGGCATGGCTGACAAATACGAATCCTATCCCGTACACAGCCACCCAAAATTCACACACGATCAATCTAAGTGGAGCTGGCAGCGCCTTGGTGATGCGATTTGGCTCATTCCCGCCGCATGGGGTTACGACCTCATCCATAACAGCGCCTCCCTTAATGACGAAGAGCGCGCCAAGATTCAAGATCATTTTATTATGCCCTGTGTTAAACAAATTATGAGTTCTTCTAGCATTATCGGTGCACCCACCAACTGGTCAGTGATTTGTTGTGCGGCCGTTATGATTGGCGCCCGCGCATGTGATAACGAAGAATATTACATGCGAGCAATGAACGGCAATAAAGGCGACAAAAAACAAGGTATCTATTTTCACCTCGATAAAGGCATTGATGATGATGGCATGTGGGCTGAAGGTGCCATTGGTTATCAATTCATGGCTATCCGTGGCTTAATTGTCATGGCAGAAATCATGTGGCATGACGGCATCGACCTCTACAGCTACCGCGACAACCGACTTAAAGTAGTTTTTGATTCACCGATTTGGTACTGTTACCCAGGTGGCAGCAATTCACCCGCGGTACATGATAGTGGCAGTGCCAGCTTATTTGGACGCGATGCCCACCTCTACCAGTATGCACAACGCCGCTATGGCGACAAAACCTACAATAGCATACTTGGCAAAGTGACACCAACCTTTGAATCTATTTACAACCTCTTCCTCCCTGCCTGTGATTTTAGTAATGTCGATGCCGCCGACCTACCGGCCATCCCATCCATACTCTTTCCGGGTGTTGGTTTTACCATTAACCGCACCGGGTTTGGCGAAGACAGCGCCTATCTCTTTATGGATTACGGACCAAACCGTAGTCACGGTCACGCTGATAAACTCAACTTTAACTTATTTGCCTTAGGCCAAGAATTATTTGGTGATGGCGGTAGTGCGTGGTATTCAACAGACCTCTACCAGCGTTACTTTCCTTATTCTCATGCACATAACACCATCACTGCCAACGAACAAAGTCAGATTAAATCAGATGGACGCCTAGAGGCCTACGGTACGGCTGCAGATATGGCGCTCGTTCGCAGCACCAGCGATAAAGCAATTCCTGGGGCAGCCATGGATCGCAGCATGTTTATGAGTGACGGTCGCCTTTATGATATTTTTTGGTACGCCGGCGGCATCCCTTTCACCCTCGATTTAATGTACCACGGTCACGGCGAACTTGAAGAAAACATAAGCAGCAGCGCATGGTCTGATTGTCCTGCTGACAAAAAAGGTTATGCCTACTTTAAAAATCCACGCATTGGCAGTCATGACGAAGACTGGACTGCCCGCTGGAAAGTCAGAAAAGGCCATGTTGACCTACATTATATCGGTGAAAAAGGCACGAGCATCGTCAGCACAAGCACCCCACAAGGTGGCAAGGATATGCCTACACTGATGATTCGCCGTCACGGTAACGAAACCGTTTATGCCGGCGTCATGGATATAGTTAAAAACAATGCGCAAGCGACCATCGCATCAGTTAGCAAGCTTCAGAGCAGTGTTGGCTATCTCCTGAGCAGTAGCCTCAAGGACGGCGCCAGCGAATATCTCTTAGTTAACTACAGTGATGGGGCTATCAGCCTTGGTGATTGGAGCTTTGACGGACGCATCGCATTTGTCCAAATAAAAGACCAGATCATCACACGTTTTTATATAGCTGGCGGCACAACACTCAGCAATAAAACTTTGGACCTAAACATTAGCAGCTCTGCACCAAGTCTCATTGCCTATCAACAGATCACCAATGCAGTCGCTGGATTATGGAATCAAGGCAGCGTTGCTGTGGACGTACATATCAACAAGCTCCCTGCCTTTGATACCGCCGTTCAACAATCTGTGGCAAGCACGCTTGGACAGCCAGGCACAGCCGCA
>CBDUFM010000517.1:0-3177 GCA_965366325.1 uncultured bacterium | reverse complement strand
ATTTCCAATCTGTTAACCAATTTAAATATGACTGACATGGAAACCTGCTACAAGGCCTTTCGCGCGCCCATTATCAAACACCTACCACTTAGCAGCAGTGGCTTTGGTATGGAAGTCGAAATAACCGCCATGGTGAGTAAACTACCATTGCGTATTTTTGAAGTGCCAATTTCCTATTACGGACGCACCTATGAAGAAGGAAAGAAAATCGGCTTTATGGATGGCGTTCATGCCCTGTGGTATTTATTTTATTATAATCTCATCCGCCCACGCAAACGCGTGTGCAAGGACTATTTCGCAACTGTCAAACAAGCGCTGCAACTTAAATAGCGACTATGTTCCCAAGCGCTCTTGTTCCTGACGCAATAGCTCTGCCTGACGTTTTAAGCGTTGTGGCGTTATACGTCGCCTCTCCCCAGTGATCTGAAAATCTAATGATGCACGACCCAAGGCATGCAACACCGCCTGCTCAACTGCTGAATATGCACTACCATCACTGCGATTAAAATTCATCGGCTCTTTAAATGAACAACACGGGTTAATAATAAAACGCGCTTGATCTGAATGATTAAAACTAGACGTGTGTAGCATATACGGATGCATGAGAAATACGTCACCAGCACGTGCCGTCACCTCTAAGAATTCACTGCATTTCTCAATTATACGATGCTCGGAAATCCAATTTGGCTCCAAGCCTTCTGGGTGTTCCAACATGCATGCAGCAACCTGCTTAATCGAATCAGGTGCTATGAAGGTGCCACCACCACGAGGACCGATATCGCTAAACACAATAATCGTCAACAAAGCCTGCTCTGGGCTATCCAAAAAATGCAAGAAAAAATCACCGTCCTTATGCCAGCCCTCTGTCCTCTCCGCTGGCGACTCCCACGCCTGATCACGACCAAAGCCATAATTCGCAATAAAAGCATTTCCCCAACGTATACCATCCTCAGGATCAGTGTAGCCATGCATGCGCTCCCGTCCGCCACACAACTCAAAAATGGCAGCTTCAGCAGCTGGCGCGATCTCACGCACTAACACTGATTCAGTGCCCGGCATATGAATCTTATCCAAGGGCCACGTCGATTGGTCATCTGGATCAATGCCATTACGTTGCCAAGACTCTGCTACCCAACGCCCAGGCACGGATCCCGGTGAACAGTCAAAACACTGTTCTAAATGAAGGTAGCCGTGTTGGATGAATTGATCGATTTGATCCTTGGTGAGCATGAAATTTATCCTTTAACGCAGAATTTTATCAGCAAGTCGTAGACAACCAATGATAAATTCATGAACCACTGGTTCATGCTGATAGACTTCTGTCATCTTGACCCATGGTGCACCACTGCGAGCAGAAATCATAACACGCACAGTCATACAGAACGGTAAACGAGCCCAAGTACCTGCAATGCGCTTTTTAGCTGGTCAATCCCAATTGTCTTGTTAAGTAAAGCCACTCGCCGCTCACTTTTGGAAATACCGCATGCGCATTGGCACCCTTACTGAAGTTAAAAATCACGAATACCGCGTTGGATTAACACCCGATTGTGTACAAGCCTACACGCGTGCTGGCCATCAGGTACAAATTCAAAAAGGTGCCGGTAATCCTGCAGGTTTCTTTGACGAGCAATACGTTAATGCTGGCGGCGAAATAATTGAAAGCGCCCAAGAAATCTGCGACAACAATGAGATGATTGTGAAGGTCAAAGAGCCAGTAGCGAGTGAATACCATTTATTTCACGAAGGACAAATTCTCTATACCTATTTGCATTTAGCAGCTGACGAGCCATTAACAAAAATGTTAATCGATAAAAAAATTAAAGCTGTTGCTTATGAAACTATCGAAGACACGAACCGTCGCCTACCCTGCCTCCGTCCAATGAGTGAAATAGCTGGACGACTCTCCGTACAGGAAGGCGCCAAGTATCTAGAAAAAACCTTTGGTGGTCGTGGCGTTTTACTCGGTGGTGTACCCGGTGTACGACGTGGAAAAATTGCCATTCTTGGCGGTGGCATCGTTGGTACCAACGCGCTTAAAATGGCTGTCGGCATTGGTGCCGATGTTTCCATCCTCGACATTAATGGTGATCGCCTTGCCTATTTAGATGATATTTTTGGCAGCAGCATCACCACGCTTTATAGCAGTGAAGCCAATATTGAACAAAGCTTAGCTGAAGCCGACGTTGTCATTGGTGCCGTTTTAGTTCCTGGCGCCAAAGCACCACGCCTAGTACGCAAAGAACATTTAAAAATTATGAAACCAGGTGCGGTTTTAGTTGATGTCGCCATCGACCAAGGTGGCTGCTTTGAAACCAGCAAAGCCACCACCCACGATGATCCTACTTATATTGTCGACGACATTGTTCATTACTGCGTCGCCAATATGCCCGGCGCCGTTGCACTTACTTCCACGATTGCCCTAACCAGCACCACGCTGCCTTACGGCTTACAAATTGCGAATCTGGGCTTAGAAAAAGCGGCCAGCACGCTCGCGCCAATTGCCAAAGGCGTCAACGTTTATGCTGGTGCCTGCACTTATGAAAGTGTTGCCAAAGACTTAGGCCTTGCCTACACACCACTGGACTCGCTGTTATCGGCGTAAGCCTAGGCTGCTAAATCGCCAAGGCGCGGCGCAATTAAGATTGTTACCATACAAACAATAATCGTTAAAGGTAATCCGACGATAAGGAAATCCTTAAAACGATATTTACCGGGCCCGTAGACCATTAAATTGGTTTGATAGCCAAGCGGCGTAATAAAACTAGCCGATGCAGCCATCATGACGGTTAAAGCCCATGGGATCGGACTGCCGCCGAGTGCCGCGGCAAGGCCCAGAGCAATCGGGGTCATCACTGCCGCTGCCGCTGCGTTACTAATGACTTCGGTCAATATCGCCGTTGCGATAAATAGTACCACCAAAGCCATCAATGGCGAACCAATACTTAAAATGGATTGCGCCATGTAATCGACAATGCCGGAAGCTTGCAAGGCGGCACCAATACCAATGGCGGCGGCCATGACACTGACAACTTGTAAATCAATGCTGGTACGCGCCTGTCGCGCATCAAAAATGCGCAGCGCAAAAAATACCAAGCCGGCAACTACAGACCCCAACAACATCGACAGCAGTCCACTGGCCACCGCGGTCATTAATGCAATAACCAACGCGAGCACTAA
>CBDUFM010000516.1:0-3181 GCA_965366325.1 uncultured bacterium | reverse complement strand
GAAGCCGCTCAGTCTGACCCAGCCGTGGCAGCACGAGTTGCAGATTTTCGTAAACGCAGTCTAGAGGAGCTCTATAATCTCAAAGACGACCCCGATTGCCTACATAATCTCATCAACGATACAACGTATGCACAGATCAAAGAGCAACTGTTCAAGAAAATGCAGTCCTATATGGAATCATCACAAGATTCATTGCTCAACGCATTTAAAAATCGCTATAAGCCAGCAGCCCTACGGCTTGGTCTAGCAGAGGCGAAAAATTCGGCGAGCAACATTAAACGGATGAAACCGCACATGGTTAAACGTAAAAATTAATCCGACAATTTTCTATTCGGTTAAAACTAAGTCGCCAACAAGGTCGAGTTGCTTACTGTGTACACCACTGAACCAACCCATAAATGCACCACGACCCTGCTTGTCATCTTCGTTGAGAATGACGGAGATGCCGAGGTTCTTGCCAACTGCTGGGGTAAACGGTGCTACATGCGGCCAAGGAATGGCTATGACTTGCGTCACCAGCTGCGGATCTTTCGCATCGCGTATAGTTTTAATCTTAACGCCTTTGGCTGCACCGGCTAAAATAGATGGGTGCGCGGATGAATGACACCAGGCCTGATCGCCCAATATGCCTTCACCTACGGCGATGTCGTAGTAGCCTGCTTTTTGCGCGGAGGTACGCGCAGGATCAATGAACAATTGTACCCCATCCATATTCCACAAAGCGCCATTTTTCTTGGCATGTACATAAACGTCATCACGACGATCAGAGCGCAGGTACAAATACTGCTCATCCCACAAGAAACGTAGGACACCTGATAAATCATCTTTGCCATCCCAACTTAACTCTTCGAAATTTCGAATAGATCGGTATTGCTTCGCCTCGTCTATATGTACCGGCATGGCCAAGTCCCACGCTGCTTGATCTTTCGCAAGATCCATACTAAGCGGTGTAGCTATTTTAGGGACGCCAGCAAAACCAGCAATAAAACGCTCGACATCAATATGCTCGGTTTCAGCACCAGAAAGACTCGCCTTCACTTTATAAATTGATTTTGCATCGAAATTGGTCACCGGAATGAGTATCATCTGCTCGGTGTGGGCAGGGACAGTCACTGTTCCCGTCAACGGCACTGTTACTTGAGGCGTAAATAAACGGGCATGGCTCTTGTGAAAGCTGCCAGCCTCCCAGAGCATTTCTTCTGGAACAGAGACACTGTACTGTGTTTGCTCGGGCTTGCTGCCGTTGTTTTTAATCAGCAGCCGTAAACCAGCACTGCCATCAGCTTTCATAGGCTCTGGAATAATGCGTAGGGCTAATTTCCCATCTACTTTAACTGACAAGGATAACTCGACATCGCCTTTTTGCGTATTCAGCGACAGCGCGCCGATCAGCGCTTCGGTTTGATCAGGTGCGCCAATTTTAATCTGCGCTGTATTGGTATTCTCAGCGGGCATAATTTCGGATGTCCACTTTGGCGGCAAGCGCATTTTTATTTCAGAGGCAGCGACACCATTCAATTGTACGTCAATGAGCGCTGTGCCCCCCTTTACCACGGATGGCAGGTCGCCGACTAGCTGCACACTTGGCGCCGTCAGTGTTTCTGGCAATTGAAATTCTGCTGAATCAAAGAACAGCATCATCGGATCCTCAGAACAGGTTAGGTGTAAACCCTTGCCGCCTGCGTTGAGTTCTGTCTCACTGCCGTCTATGCGAATGAGCTTCACCATTTCAACACCTGGCATGGCGAGGAAGCCCTCTTCGCGTCCTTGCTCGCGCCAAATTATATTCAGGCAGCGGCCTTCTTTATCACGAAACAGGATCGACTCAATTTCATTCTCATAGATTTTCTCTTCTACAAACTTCTTAATACAAATACCATTGACTAAATTATAATACGTGACCGCAGTGATCTTCGGATGATAGAGTGTGTACTTCGCCTGGAATACATTAAAGGCTTCGCCATTACTCCCTACAATAGTACCTTTGGGGTCGGGATAGAGTAAGTCGAACCAGGCCAAATTCGCGCCACCTTCAGCGAAGAAAATAGCGAACTTCTTAATCATATCTCGCGAGACATCTACTCGCGCCATGCCCTGACTATTCAAACCTATTTCCGTACAGTAAATAGGCTTCGGCTTCACATCATATTTTTCGAACAATTCTTTATATTTTTTATTAATAGTGCGTAAGTGTTTCCATCCAGAATAGGTATGGTAGTCAAAGGCATCCATATATTTATCGAAACCAGCTTTGAAATATTCCTCACTCGCACCAATTGAAGTGCCGATAAACATAACATCTGGATCGGCCTCCTTCGCTCCTTCGTAGACAGCCTTATATGCAGCAATGGAACGTTTCACGGAGACTGGATCCGTATGTGGTTCGTTGCCACAACGGATCATAATCGGCACCTCGTCCTTATAGGCATTGATCATATTCTTGGCACCTTGACGTAATGACTCTTCAGTCCACTCATCGGCATCACCCCGGTGCTTTTCAATGTTCGATACAGGACGCATGCCCAACAAGGCTCCCATGTCTAATTCTTTTATCCATTGAATGCCCGGGGCATAAGGCTTGTAAGGCGGTGTCGATTCCCAACCGCTCCACACTAGCTTCCAACGAATACCCATGCGATCCGCCATGAAAAAGGTATCTTTCACACGATCATTCCAGTTATTCAAGGTAAAAGGAATTTCATGTGGACGATAATCCTTGGTGATTGGCCGCGGTTGAATTGAAAAAGCACTACGTTCTTTATAGATATCATCGGGGCCATGTTGAACAGTCGTTCTAATTTCGTAATATTTCCCTGCTTCTAATCCTTCGGTACCTAAATCCAAGGCGCCTGTGTAGAGATATAAACCCGCCTGTTCTTTTCCTTTTGTCAACGGAATCGTTATGAGGTCCTTATATTCTGCACCCCAGTAATCCGTCAGAGAAATCTGAATGCTTGGCTCTCCCTCAGTCCATGGCTTCGAACATTCAACAGTCATATCATAGGCAACGGCGTCGCCAGGGTAAAACAATGCGCCATAAGCCCGCGACTTCAATTTCACGTGTTCAAAAATTGTCTTCGGCGTTGGAGCCGCATACGCAGCAACCAAATTATCTATACGCAATTCACCCCAGGTCTTTTTCAGGATTACACGAAATTGTGCCCGCTGTGCTTCTTCTGGA
>CBDUFM010000515.1:0-3185 GCA_965366325.1 uncultured bacterium | reverse complement strand
ACGAGGAATAAGTAAGCAACTCAAATTAAAGGACTTATAGGGAAACGACATTGAATCGGAGTTCGGCGCACCCAGGGATGCACAAACTGCGGTCACTTCGTCTAACTTCTTCGGCGTAGGATGGAACAACTACTAACTAAAAGCCACGATTTGCCTAACTTCTTTGCCGCTGTGTAAATCGTCAAAGGCTTGGTTAATGTCTTCCAATTTTATTTTTTTCGATTGCAGTAAATCAACGGGTAAAATACCATTTTGATACATAGCGATAAAACGCGGGATGTCTCTGGAAGGAACGGCGGAGCCCATGTAAGACCCCATTAAAATACGTTCTTCGGCAACTAGACTGACTGCGGGAATGCTCAGCATTTGCTTGGGATCGGGTAATCCGATGGTGATCGTCGTTCCACCGCGTGCGCAGGAATAATAGGCGTTTTCTAAAACCTTGGCATGGCCAACGGCTTCAAAGCTATAGGCAACGCCGCCTTTGCTAATGGCTTTTATTTGCTCGATGCAATCGTCAGCAAGTGCATCCACTGTATGCGTGGCGCCAAATGATTTCGCCAGATCACGTTTCGTCTCCAAGGGATCAACAGCAATAATTGGATACGCGCCCGCAGCCTTTGCACCCATAACCGTACTCAGGCCAACACCACCCATACCAAAAACCGCTACGCTTGAACCAGGGCTCACCTTGGCGGTATTCACAACCGCACCAACGCCAGTTAAAACAGCACAGCCAAATAAGGCTGCAATATCTAAGGGTAAAGTTGGATCAATTTTCACCAGCGATTCACGCACAGCGACGGTGTATTCAGAGAAGCCCGCTACGCCTAAATGATGATGCAGTTCCTTACCATCAGCCGTTTTAAACTTACGAGCGCCATTTAACAGAGAGCCTTCGGTATTTGACTGCGCGCCATTTTCACACATCACCGCGCGGCCCGATGCACAGGGCACACAATGACCGCAAATAGGGAGATACGAAAACACCACATGATCACCCGCTGCTAAATCTCGAACGCCAGCACCAACTTCAACGACGACTCCACTAGCCTCATGTCCCATGACCATTGGCATGACGCGTGGACGCGAACCATTTATGACCGACAAATCAGAATGACATAAACCAGCAGCCGCTACTTTAACCAAGACCTCACCATGACCGGGATCAGCCAATTCAAGCGTCTCAATTTTTAATGGCTGCGATTCCACGTAAGGATGCGCGTGTTCCATCGTATATAAAACGGCAGCTTTAGTTTTCATCGTTACAGTTCTTTCGTTATTTTATTAATGTGCGTGCGGCGTGCGAATCATCACCATTTGCATATGCGTCATTTCTTCCATCGCATAGCGAATGCCCTCGCGACCAAGACCGCTTTGACGGTTGCCGCCGTAGGGAATATGATCTGGACGTGTATGCGGCATGTCATTGATGACCACGCCACCAAAATGCAGATGTTTAATTGCCTGAAAAACAGCATCTATTTTATCAGTAAATACCGCAGCCTGTAAACCATACTGCGTATCATCGGCCATTTTCAGCGCTGCCTCAAAATCATCGTATGGCACAACTGACACTACGGGCGCAAACACTTCCTGAGTCATTAATTTACAATCAGCGGGAACCGCCTCCATCACCGTTGGATAATACAGGCCTGCCTCACGCTTCGCTCCAACACGGACTTGAGCACCAGCATCAACGGCTTCTTGCACCCATGCCTCGATACGCTCCGCTGCACTCAGGGAAATCATTGGTCCAACATCCGTTGCTGCGTCCATTGGATCCCCGACCGCCAGCGCACGTGTTTCTTCGGTTAGTGCACTCATAAACGTGTCATAAATATCCGCGGCCACATAAATACGTTGCGTGGAAATACAGACCTGACCAGAATTATAATTAGCACCAAGCGCGCATTTTTTTGCTGCTGCAGCGATGTCCGCAGATGCAGTAATAATGACCGGCGAAGAGTTACCCAATTCCAAGGTTACCTTTTTGATCCCCGCATTGGCTAAAATGTACTGACCGACACGTGGACTGCCGGTAAAAGAAATTTTAGACACTAAGGGATGTTTAATCAACGCATCACCAACCGTCTCGCCAGTCCCGTGCACTAAATTAAAAGCACCACCTGGAACGCCTGCCTCGATTAAAATCTCAGTCAAAACCCCAGCTGTGAGTGGCGTTACTTCCGCTGGCTTTAAAATAATACTATTGCCTGCAGCTAAGGCCGGCGCGACCTTATGTGCGACTAAATTAAGCGGAAAATTAAACGGTGTAATAGCCGCAACAACGCCAACGGGCTTTCGCTGCCAAAATCCAAAAAAGCCTTCGCCAGAAGCGACCGCATCCATTGGCACCGTTTCACCATGCATGTTCCGCGCACCCTCGGCTGCAAGATTAAACGTATCGCAGGCACGCTCGACCTCTAAGCGAGCAAATTTAATCGCCTTACCAGCTTCTTGCGCAATTATCGCAGCGATCTCCTCTTTGCGAGCCATTAAACAGCTGGCAACGCGACGCAATATTTCAGCACGTTTATGAATCGGCATACTCGCCATCACTGGCGCCGCCGCATCTGCTGCGCGAACAGCTGCATCCACCTGCTCGACACTCGCCACAGCGATGGAACCAAGCTGCGTGCCAGAATATTTATTTATGACGTTCATCGAAGACGCACCGCTTACCCATGCGCCTGCTATATACATATCTTGTTGCACCAATATCTCCTAAGCCAAGTCTGCGGCCGTGCTGATTAAGCGCCAAAATAACTCAGGGACCAAACATAGGAAGCAGGCATCCCTGCCACCGCTGACAGCGCAACCCCGCTGTTCAGAATTGATTCGCGTTGCCTCGCTGCATCTGCACCTATACTAAACAGCCGATACAGCGCCCTAGCTAAACAATTGGACCACAGAGATTTCTCATGCGATTCACAGTCATTCCACTTCTATTCCTAAGCGGCTTCCTCGCCGTAGCACTCCCAGCTGCCGATAGCACAGATTTACCCGACAGCAAGGAAGCCCGTCAACGCGTTAAGCTAGCGATCAAAAGCGGCTCGCAAAAGCCCGCCTGGCTCAAAGAACAGCAAAAGCTCGCAGAACAAGGCTGGGACTGCTCCAAGCCTTGGAAGGAAGCGCGTCAAGAAATTCGACGCCTCTTAGAACAGAACGACACCAAACAACAG
>CBDUFM010000514.1:0-3194 GCA_965366325.1 uncultured bacterium | reverse complement strand
GGCGCAATTGGGGCAGAATGAATTATTTGGAATATCCTTAATTGTGCATGCGTGGACTGTTGCCTGTTTCTCGTTATTGGTATTGAGCCTGGTCTTTGCGTATCGCTATCGGTCGGGTGCTTGGCGGCGTGCGAGTGTGCGCAAAGATTAAATTAATGATGCAGCCATTGTGATTTGAGACTGCGGATGCAGGCCGCATAGTTATCCGCGCCCTGCGGGCGTAGGAGCACATGCGTGCGTATATTGTTGAGTGGTGTTTCTTCTTGCTGCTGCGCATCTTCACTGTGTTGGGTGTCGTCTGTTTGTGCGTGCTCCACTACCTCTCCATCACAGAAGAGGTAGAACTGCAGCTGGTTTAATCCGGCTTCGTCGGCGAGGTATTCTTCCAGCTCCCTGCGGTAGCATTGTTCACTGATGAGGATTTCCGGCGTCAGGCGTGCTTCTTGCAGCGCCTGCAGGGCTTGTCTCGCTTTGCTTAGTTGCGTGAAGGTGAGGAGGTTGAGGCTGTCATGGTTTTCTTGGCAGGCGGCACTAATTGCGCAGATCTCATCATTATCATGGAGTAGAACGACGACGCGCAGATGTTCAAAGGTTTTCATGGACTGTGCATGCTGCCTCAAATTAGTGTTACCTATGAAAAGGATACATAGTTTGCTGTATTTGTGGTCTGTCTAGTGTTTCTCATTGGGACTATAGCTGTACTTATCTTGAGTTAATATCTGTACAAATATTATAAATGTCCGTTTTAAAATAAAACCACACAATGTATAACAGACGTGATGAAACAATCGTGTTTTATATTGGTAAATGATCACAAACAAATAACTATAAATGAGTTATGACTTTAGGATAAAGTAATTACGGACAAGTAGGTATTTTTATTTGTTCCAATAATACACTTAAACAACAAGTAATAGTATACATGACAATAGTGTACAAATATGTTTGTGAGCACATGTAAATAATATACAAGCAGCTCATGAAAACAGCCTGCTTAGTTCTTTTGTGTTTCCTTTCTCAGCTTGCCGCCTATCCAGGGCAGCTAGCGTCATCGCTGGGTGATAAGCTCATAGCAGAGGATGGACAGATCTTTTTGATCCCTGAGTACTGGAATCCGTACCGCCACGCTAAGCATCGTCGTCCCCAGCATGCCCTGTTGTGGCGTGGCAGTCGCCGCAGCTTCAAGAACTTGCAAGAGACCGAGCGGCTGTGCATTGGCAGTGGTGATTTAGAGACCGTCTATTTTTTACGCGATAATGTGTCGCGGATTAATGTTCGGGGTTTGCAGGATCGTTTAGCGAAAACATTCACGGGCGGCTGGGATGCGTCAGAGCGGCTGTGCTTTATTAATAAACTCTTGTCCTCACGTCGGGTGCCATTTGTACAAGATCGTACGTCCAACCATGTTGGGATTTTTTTTGATGGAACCGGCTCATTTGCAGAACAAACCCATACCAATATTTATCGTGATTTTAATCAGTATGAGGGCTCACGTTTTTATTTCCCCGGCGTTGGTAACTTTGAAGAAAATAATGTGTATGGTATTATTGCTGGTGCGACATGGGCTGATATGCGGCAACAATTTATTCCAGCGATTGAGCAGGCTCATCGTGATATCGCGGCCTTGGCACAGGAGCGGGGCGGACGCCAGCTTGCAGTAGATTGTTTTGGCATGAGCCGTGGAGCAGCCCAGTGCATCGAATTAGCGCGATTGCTCCAGGAGCGCCCTATCAAAAACGTAACGGTGAATTTTTTAGCCTTATATGAGCCGGTGTATTCTCTAGGTTTTTTAAACCCAGGTCAGAATTCTGAACGAGTCGAGAGTGGGGATATTCACGAAAATTGGACGCGTGTTCAATTGCCGAGTAATGTACAACAGGCGGCTGTGCTTTACGGTCGTCATGAGGAACGGACGTGGTTCTCTGCAGCTTTTTTGGCGTATGACAAATCTAAGACGATTGTCGACATCCTGAGCGGCGCTCACGGTTCAATTTGTGGGCCCAAGGTGAAGAGTTCGTTTCAGCGCGGCTTACATGTCATGGCGCGCGGTTGGATGGCTGAGCGGGCTGCCTTGGCGGGCGTGCCTCGAGTAAATGATGATGTTTTGCCAGCCTGTTTAAATGATGCTTGTAGCTTGGCTATGTCCGCTTATGCGCGCCTTATGAACTTGGGCTACGATGACTTTGGTGCCGGTGCTATCCAGGGCCGACAGGGTCTCAACTTACAATGGTTGGCATATCGCGTCCTGCCGTGGCGCTGGGGTGGCAAAGCGCCACTGATGAATCGTTATCAGCGCAATTTCTCAAAATTAGCAAGCGCGGAATTTAGTGAAAACATCGTTTACTAAATGCTATTGTGAAGTGCAGGTGAAGTTTACTGTGTTTCGGTTGTTTGCTGAGCACTGCTGTGTAGACTAATAAGTCTATGTCGCAGCCGCTATCCCAGTCAGAAGCTCATACAGAAACTCATGCAGAAGCGCATGCAGAAACTAGTTCAGAACCTGCATCTCCGTACTCGTATCTGCTGGTCTTCTTGCAACGTCGTGTACATAGTTTGGCGCATATCGTCTTGTATGCGGGAATCGTACAAGTTCTCGCCCTGTTCTTTCGTAGTCAGCATTATATTGCTGATTTACGAAGTCACTTTGCCTTATTTGCCTGTATGGTCTTATCGATCCAGTTGCTGCTGAGTATCTTGTGTCGGCATGGACGTTTAGTCTTAGCATTGTTTATAGTCTGGGCGATTACGTTTTTATATAGTGCCGACTATAACGATCGCCAAGTGACAACTGCAATTGCACATGAGCAGTTGAACACGACTGACGCGCGTCGCCTGCGCTTTATGGCCTGTAATGTATTAAGTAGCAATAAAACCCAGGCCGCGCTGCTTGATTATCTGCTGGCGTCTGAAGTCGATGTACTAGTGATCTTGGAAATTACACATGCATGGAAGCAGCAGTTGCAGCGCTTAGAACAGCAATTGCCGTATAAGATTATCCGTACACGCTCAGATAATTTTGGTATTGCGATCTATGCACGCTATCCCTTAACAGGTAGCGTCGAGTTGTTTAGGCATGTCAACGTATCACTACCGTATATTTATGCACAGGTTCAGATTGGCGATCAGCAGGCCTGTGAGGTCTTTGCTGTGCATACCTTGCCGCCGCTGACTGCGGAGCGCTGGGCGTTTAATCA
>CBDUFM010000513.1:0-3194 GCA_965366325.1 uncultured bacterium | reverse complement strand
AGATGGATTACTCAGCTCGCGACAAGAGCCGGGTGCCTGTCACGAAGATATTGCATCTGTTATGCGGCAAGCCGAATCGTTGCTATATAAGAAGTCTGTGCGTACTGTGACTGGGTCGGAGCTTGCGCTTAGAGCAGAGACCCTGTGTATTCACGGCGACAGTCCTTTGGCTCTAGAGACAGCGCAGCAATTACGCACCTTACTATCCTAGGTTATTTACTCTTCTTCTTTGAGGATGCCTAGAGCCCGTTTCATTTCGTTTTTCATTAAGAGCTTGCCCTCTTTGGTAATCGAAAGTTCTTTTGGATCTTTCGCACTGACGCCGTAAAACACAATATCATTATTTTCGGCGTGCATTGCTTCGCAGATGGCAAAGAGATCAATGATTGGTGCACCGTGCTTGGCTGCGGCGGCGCGCGTCATTTCAGCAATCTTTTTGCAGCGTTCGTAGCGTTTTCCTTTTTTGCCAAGTTTTTGTTCGCCATCTTCATTGTACCAAAGTGGGGTCATGATAAAGCCAGGAAAGTCCGCGTTGGCAACATATTCTCCCATTTGTTCCAATGCGCCGTTAATTGGTTCTGCTGGGTACTGCGTATGCTTGAGGATGCGGTCAAATGGATAGGTGAACAAAACGGTTGGCTTTTGGGTGCTGACGCGGTCGCTTTCAAAGTCGTTACGTTCAATGTCCGTAATGGCAGAATGCACATAGGTAGGGCCCTTTACAGAAGGATTAAAAAATCCTTTCGGTGCTTCCTGTGGTCCGGCGGCGCGTAGTTCTGGTTCGAATTCTTTTTCAATGCTCGCCTGCCAGCCGGGCAGAGAGTTTGCAAATATAACCCGTTCATCCCAGCGTAGTGCACGTTGAATCCCAGATTTGCTAAGCCCAATAGCTGATTGGAAGGTGCCCGTGAGGAGTGCAATGCCTTCTTTATCCCACTTGCCGCCTTTTTTGCTAAGTTGTAGACGTCCAGCTTTGGCCGGTGGATTAGCGCTTACCCATGCGGTAGATTTTTTACGGATGTCACAGATTTTTATGTTTTGTGATTTTGCATAGGCGCGAATTATTTCAGCGACGGCATCGATGCTCTTTTGATGCTCGGCGTCGAGCTCTTCACCAGCAAGTCCTGGGGTTGCGAGTACGACGCGAATGTTTGCTGCCTTGAGTGTGGTAACTACTCTTTTGATAGCGGCAGTAATGTCTTCGGCGTTGTAGTCTTTGCTGGTCATTTTCTTTGGATCACAGGCATCGAAAACGCCGAAGGAGAGGACGACCATATTCGGTTTCTTTTTTAAGACATCTTTTTCAAGCGCAGCGTCAACGTCTTTCCATGTTGCATCCTTGTTGCTTTTACTACTCCATTTAAACTTACGTTTTTTAAGATCATCCTTAAGGTCTTTCTTTGCTGCGTCAGCAATGCTGTCAAAGAGGCCGTCATCATAAATTAAAATGTGTTCGCCGTCACTCAGGGCATCGCTGGTGAATGCCTGTGTTATGAACAGGCAGGAGAGGAGGGTGCAGGCGAGTAATCTATACATGGCTTAACCTTTGTGTGCTGGTGCAGGACGAGGAATAGTAGCAGCGCGGATCGGGTCGATAGCCTAAAATAGTAAATGGGTACTTCTGTTTCGTCTCGTGGAACGGAATCTAAGTCGCTAAGCGCAAGTATGTTAGTGAATTAATCCAGAATTATATCGTCAGCGCGATTGGGTTGGGCCGATGAGATGACCGTTCTTGAGTGTCTGACCATCGCTACTGCCGCAGCCACGTTGGTGACAGTGCTGGATTAAGTGTTGGCGACAGCTGTTTAATTGTTGCGGATGTTGTGCGGCGCAGTCATGTAATTCATCGGGATCACTGCTGTGATGAAACAGGCGTTCACTGCCATCGCTGTGCCAGTGGTAGGCCCATTCACGATTATACAGGGCCTGCCAGCCGCCACTTTTATTCTGGTGCTCTGCATGAATCCATGCGGGTGCTTCGCTGTCGAGAATGCCGGCATCACATATATCAGGAATCGGAACATCTGCCCATGACAGGAAGCTGGGCATTAATTCTTGGAGCAAGCTCGGGCGATCAATTATCTGATTGCGTTTGCAGGTATAATTATTCGGTGGACGAATGACGAGTGGAATGCGGGCGCAAGCACTGTTCGGTTGCCCTTTATGCCAGCGATGATGATCACCAAGAAATTCACCGTGGTCACTACTTAGGACAATCCATGTATTGTGTAAAAGTCCTTGTTGTTGCAGGGCCCAATAAATGCGACCAATTTGTTCATCGACATGTTCGATGCTAGCGTAATACGCGCGTCGCGCTGTTTCGGTATCGGCATCACGTAGATGCGCTGAGCCGTAGACGTGGCCGCTGCTGGATTGCGATTGTTTTTTTACCCAATCGCCGATTGCAGGGGCTTTTACTGATTTCTTTTCCCATTTGTTCCACAGATCGATTGGCGGATCAAAGGGTGGATGTGGCCGGTGATAGGCAATTTGCATAAAAAATGGACGCAGGGGATCGCGCTGCTGGATGCGTTCAATGGCACGCGTGCTGATCCATTCGCTGCAATGCCATTCGCGTTGTGCGCACCACGGTGTGACCGTCCATGCATTTGGATGGCGACGTAGTGCAGCGTCTTCGACCAAGGGTAGTGCTCGTGCTAATTCACGATGGTAATCGCTGATGTAGCCGGGCTCGCGAACTGAGGCTTCATAAGCATCATTTATTTCAAAGCCTAAATGCGCACGCATCGGGTGAAAATGGGTTTTACCAATTTGCATAGTTTGATAATGGTTGTCGCGCAAAATTCCAGGTAGCGTATGTGGCGGCGTCCATGTCACGCCTTCTTCATAACCAGTACGGCCGTTTGCCCATGGGCTCATGCCCGTCATTAAAGCCATGCGTGCAGGAATGCAGCTCGGTGAAGGGGTAAATGCGCGGCTGTACGATTGCCCTTCCTTTGCTAGTTGATCGGCCCATGGGGTGCAAATATCTGGATGACCCATGTGTCCGAGGCAGTCACCGCGCCATTGGTCGGGGAAGAGAAAGATGATATTAGCAGGGGCGTTATCATGATTTATGTTTGTATTTGTCTGTTTAGTCATGTTAACATGATACCAGAAGGATAAAAATATACTGTGCTTTCATGTTCTACTATGTTTGATATTATACTGAATAATGACCGATGAAGGACCCT
>CBDUFM010000512.1:0-3199 GCA_965366325.1 uncultured bacterium | reverse complement strand
ATCGTTTACATAGTGAACTGCTTGATGCGCAGGCGAACGCTGCCCATTATGGTTTGTGTGAAAATTTACACGGGCATAATTATTTATTGGAAGTCACCGTTCAAGGTACGGTAGATCCCGCAACAGGATTTTTCTGTAATGTGATGGACCTCAAGGCCTTGGTCGATGAAGCGATTGTTGATAAATGTGAACACCAATGTCTCAATGAATTAGCATTATTTCAAGGTGTGGTTACCACCATGGAAAATATCGCGCAGATCATTTGGGATGCGATTGAGGCACCGCTTGCCGAAAAGGGTATGCAATTAGACGAAGTTCAATTAGGCGAAACCGAAGATCATTGGGTGCGTATTCGAGGAGATCAGTAAGATGGCGATGCGTTTAAATGTCGTTTTCCCACAAGCTTTGGATAAAGAGGGGGAAATCCGTGCTCGTTTGGCGGCAGCATCCTTGGCAAAATGTAATCGGATGCATTTTAACCCTGAGAAAACCGAACTCATTCTGAGTGGCGAGGCGTTAAGCGTTGAGCGCATTCGTGACGCCTTTGCAGAGCAACAGTTGCCGCTAGCTCAGATTTTTAGTTCCTTAAACGACGAAGAAAATGATGCTGCCGATGATGTGGTCAGCGAAGAGAAGCCTAGTGAAGAACGGATGCGGCCAATCGGTCGCTAACGTAGCGGCAAAATAATTCTGGCGTATGGAGTGTTAATTCCCAGCCACCAATCGTTTCATTTCCTTTACCGACGGCATAACGATACCAGCGCTTAATGTCGTCCTGAATATCACGGCGGCGGCTATCAAAGTGCGCGCTCGCGCTCCACATGGTTTGAGCATCGGTGCAGCTAACCATGTGGCATTCAACACCAATGGAAATTGGGTCATAGCCGTCGTATTGTTCAACCCGACCAATGATGATGGCATCAACATGGGTGCGTTGGCGAATTTCTCGTAATGTATAGGGATCGATGGCGCTCAGGGCAATGACCTCAGAGCCAAATAATTCATTGCGCATTTTTTCACTAATAATACTGACTTCAAAGGCACCTAATTCGCGTACCGCAGCGGTCATGGTTTTGTCTATGATGCTGGCTGATTTACCAACTTTTTCAGCGTAATAGAATGGAATAATGCCGATACGTTGAAACTGCTTGGTATTAGCTGCCGTGTAGTAGGAGTAATTTGTAGGTTTGGCTTTAGCGTGTCGTAATTCACAGCCGCTTGTGAGCAGCAGGGCAATGCCAAGGGCGAAGAGCAGAATGGATTTTATCATGATTGTCCTCCGTCATTTGCACTGAGCGAGTCATTCATTTTCTTCGGTTTTAATTCGAGTGTCATGAGTTTAATTTTATCCTGCAACTCAAGGAAGGTTTGCGCATCCCCGGGCTCTAGCTCTAATATTTCGCGGGCAAAGTCGAAATAACGACGCTGCAATTTAAGGAATTCTAGTTCGGACTCGACTAAATTGACGCGGAGATCTTGCATCTCTAAGAGATTCATTTTGCGATTGTCTTGGAGGGTAGCAATTTTGTCGCGGTTTTTCTCGTACAGTTCGGCTTTTAATTCAAGCGAATGAATAAGTGTGTCGTTGGCAATGGTTTTTTGCTGGAGGATGCTGATGCTTTTGTTTTTTGCATCAATTTCATTTTGTGCCTGTTTGAGACCGTTCTCCGCATTATAGAGGCGGTCGAGTAGCGTTTCATCACCGGCTTGACCAGTGATCATACGTGGCCCGCGGGCATAGGCACCGCGACCACTGCCGGCTAACTGGGCCCGTAGGCGTTCAACTTCTTTTTCAAGGACAGAAACTTTATCACTGAATTCTTTTTCGGTGAGGGCTGGACTATTTTCATCACTGCTTTCGGTTTCAGCACTGCGAAAGAAACAAGCGCTGCAGGCGAAGCACAGGCAGAGTAGGCTGATACTTTTTATATTCATTGTTCAGTCTCTGGGAGGTATTGTTTGCGGATACGTTGTTTGAGGTGATCAAGACTATCGTCATTGTTTTGCAAACGAATGACGCGAATAGCTAAATCGTACAGGGCTCGTTCCGTTTCAAGCCGAGCCAGTGATGTGGCGCTGAGTGATTCTTTAGTGCGTGAGAGGTCGCTCTCTAATTTTTTAAGGTTTTCTAGGCTTAAGCGTTGATTTTTATTGCTGCCTTCTAGGAGGCTAATGTCTTCACGGAGACTTTTGACAGTTGCATCCTGTTTTGCCATTTTGCGATCTAATTCGGCAATTTGACTACGGAGTAAGTTATTTGATTTGATAGCGGTTTCGCGCTCACCGCTAATCCGACTGAGACGCTCGAGAATGGTTTCATTACGATTGGCATCATTGGTGAGAATGATTTCCTCAGCGACGGCATCGCCAGCGAGTTCGTGCTCCAGTTGGCGAATGCGTGCCTCGAGTACTTCGCGTGATTCGACTTCGGCACGGATAGTTTTTTGATGGGCAGTGTCGCTGATTGCGAGTTCTTCAACTAGGTTACTGATGCGATCTTGCAGCGCAGTCTGTTGTTTTAAGAGGCTCTGAATTTGGTTGTCTAATTTATTGCGCTCTTTTTCAAGTTCTTTGACCTTGCTGTCGGGTTTGTCTTTTTCTGATTTTAGCAGACTATGACTGTCGCGTTTAATGCTTGATTGCATGGCGGCGAGATCGGCGCGCCGTTCAAGATCTTTGCGCTTTAGGGCCAGTTCGTGATCTTCGGCCATGCGCGTAGTCGCACGTTCGTGGCGCTGGGTTAATAAAACAATATTTGCTTCATGTTGTTCTTGTAAGTGTTTGAGTTCTTTTTGGAAGTGAGCGCGTAGTTTTTGAAATTCGTCGGCTTCTTTTTCGTTGGCCTGTTTAGCTTCGTCCCATTTTTCGCGTGCTTCGTTTTCTACATTGCTGGCGCTGACCAGTAGTCCGAGGTCGCGTATTTCTTTGGCCTTATCATTGACCTGTAGGGGATTGTTACGATCGAGTACTTCGCCGACCAGACGGGCGAGACTATGGTTTTCATCGACGACTTCGTCAATTTTAATCGTGCCCTTGATTAGCTGCTGTTCATCTGGGCTATAAATACGAAAAAAGCTACCCGTGCTGACGCCATCTCTGCTGCCAATCGGTAGCTCGACAAGGGTTTCACCATTGTGTTCCGTGACACTGCTGATCTTGGTGCTGAGCGCTAGGTTACTGCCGCTGGTGGTTTTGATGC
>CBDUFM010000511.1:0-3206 GCA_965366325.1 uncultured bacterium | reverse complement strand
TTATTTTTCTACAGTCAAAGACACCCTGCGTTTTTGCCAAATGATTTTAAATGATGGCTGCCTTGATGGACATCAATTTATCAGTGCGGATTCCATTACAGAAATGACTCGCCAACAAACTGGTCTCGATGAACATCACTATGGCCTTGGCTGGGGCTTGGATGAGCGTGGCTTTGGCCACGGCGGCGCAGCCAGCACCCACCTGCATATTTCACCCGACACCAATCGCGCCTGTGTGTATTTTATCCAGCAACAAGGTGCGGTAAAAGAAGGTCACGGCCACATCCTGCCCTGGCTACACCAAGAAGTTTTCGGTGGAGCTGAGGTAGCAATGAATAGAGATGGGCTGATAAGCCAAACATAAGACTGACTTATTCTAAATGCCCATAAAACCAATAGGGAGGGTTTGATTCACCATCCCATCCATCATCAATGCCGTCTTCACCGCAACTATAAGCACCAATCAGTTTGTCATCCTTATACACTGGCACATAGGGATTGCCGAATGCGTCGTTAGGCCATGCCTGCTGAGTTTTTTCTGCCAATAACAAGCGCGCAAAAGAGACGACTCTGTTACACGAATCAATTCCACCAACTATCCCCGGCTGAAAAAAAGCGAGGCCCTGACTGCGCCACGACAAATCCGCTTCTCTCTTTTGTTGTAAGGCTAAAGATCGCAACTCATCCAATTGAAAGCCATCTTGCAAAGCCAACGCACATAATGCTACCATTTGCTCAAAAGCGTCTGCACGAATAAGTCGTAAGCGAAAACGCTCTACACATTTCCCTACAAGACCAAGGTCTGTGCCGCCCGTGATTGTCAGCGGACTCTCTTTGATAAGTACGAATTGATCACTCTGCGCAAGCAGAGAAACAAACACCTCTAGACACATAGATTCCGTGTCAGACTTAAGGCCATCAGTCATAGAGACTACGCGTTCAACATGTCTAACATCAAGATCCTGTAAACGCAGACACATAAGATTGCCCACTTGGCTCAATGCGCCAATCCTACACAGCGCAGCAATTAAACCGTTTCTCGGCATAAGCTCATTTAAATCTAGCAGTGCCTCAACTATTTCATTATACAATGCGACATCTACTGTCATTGCATAATCACTTAAAAATAACGATAATTCATTTATTTCGGATATAGAAATCTCAGGTATTCCTAACGCTTCGTCCGGACCAACCGTCAAGCGCCTACCCTTAACAGCTTTCAGCAATACACAAACGCGCTCTACATGCGCTCTGAAATCCCCTTCCTGATAATAGGCAGCTGAAACAGCATCCAATCCTTGATGCGGATAAACAGGTAGGCCATAAGAAAAATTTCTGTAGGATTCTATGTCTCCCAAAACACCCTCTTTTTCATAAAGGTGATCACTTAAACAGAGTAAATGTTTTTCACTAATAACCAGAACTTCCAGTAAAACATCGCGCAATTCTTGATCGATGGGTTCGGCATACAGCTCTTCGTAGCTGACTGGAATACCGCGACTACGCGCCGCCTCTTTTATGGCATGTATATCGGCATCAGATTGATACCACATAAAGAACACAGCTATTAAAATGCCAAGCAAACACAATACACCACCGGCCAAAACAAGCAGCAATTTCGCGCGACGCATATGTGCCCGCACGACACTCATAATTTAAACAGCGCCCAAGGTGTCGCGATTGTTGTCTAGGACGACTTTCATGCTTTTACGCAGGACGTCGACTATTTTTAAGAGGTCATGGTCGCTGATATTCAGGGGCGGGAATATATACATGGTGTCACCGAGTGGGCGCAACCAGGCACCGAGTTTTATCGATTGCTGAAAGAGCTGATAGCCTGTGCGCTGCTGCGCTTCGAGTGGGGCACCACTTTTACTGGTGATATCCATTGCCGCCATTAATCCAACGCAGCGCAGGTTTTTAATATCTTTACGTTGCTCAGCGAGTCCCTGCAATGCGGGGATTAATAATTTATGCATGCGCTCGACATGCTGAATAATCTTCTCATCTGCATAAATATCCAAGGTCGCGTGCGCTACAGCTAAGGCCAAGGCATTACCAGTATACGTGTTCGAATGCATGAAGGCTTTAAATTCAAAATAATCCGCGACAAAAATATCATAGATTGCATTACTGGTAAGCACTGCGGACAAGGGCAAGGTACCGCTGGTCAGACCTTTGGATAACACAGCGAAATCCGCCTGTGCGAATCCAATCTCATTCTGCGTTTTCGCTAAATGACTCGCCAACATACTGCCGCAACGACCCATGCCGGCGGCAATTTCATCGGCGATTAAATACACATCGTTCTGATCCGCCCATGCACGCAGGCGCACTAAGAAATCAGGGCTATACAGCAGCATGCCACCTGCACCCTGCAGAACTGGCTCATACATAATCGCCGCTAATTTGGAGGCTTGTTTATTTAATTGTTTTTCTATTGCTGGCCATTCTTTACTAGCGTCCATCCATAGCGGATCCAGTGGGCCGCTCCGATACGGCAGGCCTTTAATTTTAGGCACATCGAACATTAAACTTTTATAGGGGTCACTATACAGACCACAGTCGCCAGCACTGAGTGTCGCGATGGTTTCACCGTGATAGCCATTTTCCAAGGCCATGAATTGCTTGCGCTTGCCTTGTCCACGCTGCGCCTGCGCGTGCACAGCCATCTTCATAGCAATTTCTACGGCTGTCGACCCATTATCTGCCAAAAATACTTTTTGATAAAAACCCGGCGCTAGCCCGCTGCTGTCTGCTGACCAGGTACTCGGCTCAGCGGCATTAGCGATATTGAGAATCCGCTCGCAAAAACGTACCACCAGCTCGTTGGTGGTATTGGCGAGAATCACCTGCTCAAAGCTCTGCGACTGTTTTTGGATAGCCGCCTGAATCTGCGGGTGGCAGTGCCCCAAGGATTTACACCACCAACTCGAAATAGCGTCGAGGACCTTCTCCCCATTGGCCAGATGGAGCTTCGAGCCCTTGGCCCCGACAATCTCAATCGGCTCAAAATCTTGATAATCACTCATCTGGCTACACGGGTGCCAGAGCACATCTAAATCACGTTGGGGTAATGCTTTCATGTACAGACGCTATACACCGATATTGATGAGCAATCAAGCACACCGCTCTGACGTCTCCTAGTCTGGGACTGGTGTAAGCCAAGGTGAGTTCTAAAACATGACTGTGTTTAGCTTTCTCTA
>CBDUFM010000510.1:0-3207 GCA_965366325.1 uncultured bacterium | reverse complement strand
AAGATCGATAAAAACGGTTCACGCCCAGAATACGTCGTTGATATGGTCTTTGACCTCATGGCTGAGTTGGGTGCTGAAGACTGGCAGTTGGACTTCCCTATTCTCTATGGCAGTGGTCGTGCGGGTTATATGCGCAACGCACCTGAAGATGACGGTGATGACCTCAAACCACTCTTCGAAGCTATTCTTGAGCACATTCCTGGCCCACCGGTCAAGACTGATGCGCCGCTACAGTTGCAGGTAAGCAACCTTGATCATAGCGATTTTGTTGGTCGCATCGCTGTTGGCCGTATTGCTGCGGGTAAGATTACTGCTGGTCAGCAAGTCTCGGTAATTAAATCTAAGGATTCAGTGCCGCGTAATGCGCGTGTTTTGCAGCTGCATCGCTACAATAATTTAGGTAAAGAAGAGATCACCGAAGCGATTGCTGGTGACATTGTTTTGGTCACGGGTATCGAGCAGATTGAGATTTCTGATACGATCTGTGAAGTCGGTCACGCTGTTGCATTGCCGCCGATTCCAATTGATGAGCCAACCATTCGCATGACCTTTGGGGTGAATACGAGTCCGTTGGCTGGCCAAGAAGGCAAACCGTTACAGAGTCGCGATCTTGAGGCACGTTTGAGCAAAGAGGTTGAGCGTAACGTTGCTATGCAGTTCGCGCCAACTGAACGTCCAGATACCTATGAAGTGTCGGGTCGTGGATTGTTGCATCTCTCTGTTTTAATTGAGACCATGCGCCGTGAAGGTTCTGAGTTACAGGTTGGTCCACCACGAGTTATTTACCGCGAAGAAAACGGTAAGCGTCTAGAGCCTATCGAATATGCTGTTGTCGATGTGCCTGAAGAAAAAGCCAGCAAGGTGATGAACTTAATGCTGACTCGTCGTGCAGAATTAATAAATATTTCAACAAATGGCAGCCTGCAGCATCTTGAATTTACGATTCCAAGTCGTGGTATCATCGGTCTTAAAACTTTGTTGCTGACTGCAACACAGGGTGAAGGCACCTTGAATACGGTATACCATGGTTACGAAGAATATCGCGGTGACATCGAGCAACGTAAAAATGGTTCTATCATTTCGATGACCTCTGGTGAAACCGTTGCCTACGCAATCTTCTTACTGCAAGACCGTGGTGAATTCTTCATCGGTACTAACGAAGCTATCTATGAGGGCATGGTGTGCGGTGAGCATTCTAAAGAGTCCGATTTGATGGTGAACTTGAACAAAGCCAAAAAGCTAACCAACGTGCGTTCATCTGGTAATGATGACGCCATTAAGTTAACGCCACCACGTGCTTTAACCTTAGAAGAGGCGCTTGAGTACATTGGTCCTGACGAATTGGTGGAAGTAACCCCAGAGCGCACCCGTATTCGCAAAGTGCAGCTTAAAGAAGTAGATCGCAAACGCCAAGCGCGCGCAAAATAAGGCGTTTGTGATGTTGGGGTCCTTGCGGGCTCAGCCAGTGAAGCACCAATAATTTTATTGGTGCTTTGCTTATGTCGTGATTGTACCTATACAGAGTTGCGCACGCCTCATTGAGGCCTGTCTACTTGAGTCTGCTGATGTCATTCATTCAATCACCAACTGTTGAGCCGTTATCCAAGTTAACGCAGTATACCAAGAACCGAGTTCTTGTGGTTGAGTTGTGTAATCAGTTTTGTTTGGCCATTTTAGGTTTCGCTGCTTTTATTGCGATTAAATCATTGGGTGCGAGTAAAGAAGAGGCGGTGGTACTGACTAATGGTGCGCAGGCGACTTTCTTGTTGGCCTTCTTTTTTAGCACGATTATGTCAGGGAGGTCCAAGAGTCGTTTCTTGATTATGGCTGCTGTGTTTACGCGACTCAGCATGTGTGCCTGTGCATTTGTGACGACATCTTTACCATTTACCTGCATCTTGTGCGCAGCCTTTTTAGGTGCGCCTATTTATGTGCCTGCAATAAATGCATTAGGACAGCGTAATTATCGCAAGCGACATCGCGGTCGTGTAAACGGGAGTATAGTTTTATGGTCATTGTTGGTCTTTATTGTGGCGACCTTGATGGCTGGTACCTGTTTGGAAAAAGATCCAGATGCCTTTCATTGGCTCTTTCCGCTTGCCGGGGTTATTGGTTTTTTCGCTTATGCGTACGCAGCGCGTATCCGCTTCCGGCGCCCAGCAGGCCTACAGCAGACTAAAAAAATTAGTCGAACACTGCACGATTTATGTGAAATCCTTAATCGCAATCGTGCCTTCCTTAAGTTTCAAATTGGATTTTTTCTTTATGGTATTGGGTTTATGATTTGCATGCCAACCAATATTTTAGTGCTTACCAAAGACTTAGATTTTACGTACCAAGAATTTGCTATTGGCATCACTATATGCGGGACCTTATGTACCGCATTGTGCTCGCCCTTTTCTGGGCGCATTTTTGATTGGTTGGGTCCAAGTAAATCGTGCAGTATCTTTTTTCTGATTCTAGCGCTGCATCCCTTGTGCATGTTGCTGGCATATAGTTATGATAGCAGTGCCTTGGCCTATCTGGCCTATGTGATTTTTGGGCTCGGTTTAGCGGGTGTTAATCAAAGTTGGTTTAATGGCCCTATGCATTATGCCAAAAATGAGGACAGTTCACTGTATATGGGTATCCATATGAGTAATGTTGGTTTACGCGCTATCATTGGTTCTGTGGTCGTCATTATCGGTAATCAAAGCAGTGGTGGTTCTGGTGCCCAGCTCATTGCACATACGCATATTTACCTAGCGGCTATTGTGCTCTTTATAGCGTCTGCGTTGTGGATGCTGTGTTTGAAAACGGAGCCTGCAGATTAAATGCTCTTCTAGCAACTTTAGATGTAGGCGACGGGATCGTCGAGTTCTATCAGCACGGGGAGATGGTCGCTCAGTGCTAGGCCGTCGCTCTGACGCGGGCCAAAGGGGGCCTGATTCAGGATGCTGCAACTGCTGAGGCGCTTGCTGAGATCCTTACTCAACCAAATATAATCAATACGTATGCTGGGGTTTATGCTTGGGCAGCTGAGTGGAAACGCATCTGCTTTTGCAGCTTGGGTGAAGCTGTCGATGAACCCATTGGCGCGCATGCGCGCATGTTCTGGCCCAGTGGCTTCAAAATTACAATCACCTAAGATAATGGTGTTAGTGATTTCAGGTCCGCTGCTGCTGCCGCTGCAATGACGCAGTAAAATGTCTAACTCACGTAAACGTT
>CBDUFM010000509.1:0-3208 GCA_965366325.1 uncultured bacterium | reverse complement strand
ATTTGGCCCGGTAGAGAAACCCGTTACCGCTGACACCTCAGGGTTCACTTCGATCTCGGCCGTATCACCAGCTATCTGTAAGGCTTTAACCCGTAACTTCACACCAACTTGCTTAAATGTCGTCGACACCTGAATGTTACCACCAGAAAATGTCGACGAAAATATGGGCACCTCTTCACCAGTAATAATACTGGTCTGACCACCAGATGCGACCACCACATTCGGTGATGATAAGATATTGGCCTTACCCTTATTAATTAATGCACGAAAAAACGAATCTAATTTTGTTAATCCGTCACTGCTGGTCCATGGTCTGAAATTTCCCTGTAAACCTTGATCAACCAACGGAGCATTGCCTGGTGTAGCAAGATCAATTTCAGAGCTTTGAATAAAGCCTTTTTTGCTACCACTATGCTGCGTAAATAAGTGATTCATCTCCAACTCAAGATCACTATCCAGCTTAACTTCGACTAAACGAGCCTCTACTAACAACTGTGGGCGCGCTGCGTCCAATTTCTTTAGCAATCCAAGTAAATCCGTCACATTGTCCTTCAACTCAGAAATGATAACCGCATTTAGTTCAGTGGATATCGAAATAGAACCCTCCAAGCCAATCAACGTCTTAACTGCATCGCGTAATATTTCTGGTCGCTGATGCGCACAATAGTATATCAAATGCGCACGCTCACCCATATCCAATAATTCTGGCTCTGGCACCGCACGCCCCATACCAGTCTTTTCGATCATATTGCGGATAACCAATGGTGGCGAATCACTAAACAGCACATTCCCTTCGAGCATCGGCTTTTTACGACCACAAGACACACAGGCCAAGGACAGCAATAGTAAAAGATAGCATAATTTCATCGTCTTCATCAATGTCTCCGCCCTAAAGGCCCTACTATGTCCTGCGAGACGCAGATATTCGGCGCAGCTGTCCCTTGGTTTAGGGATGAGCGCAAATAAGCACATCTGTGAGTCACTCTCATACTAGTCGTTGGTCTATTTCGACTACAAAAATTATACGCGCCATGAGTCATGAGTTACAAAAACCCATTTTGTTTAAATTAGCTATCACTTGCCTCTAAAGGCGTTGTCTTATATTTCCTACATGAAACCATTCCTATGTGTAAGTGTCTGTCTTTTATTACATACATCATTGCATACAGCTGACCAGCCTGCTGTTAACCCAGCAGCACTGAGCATTGATCAAGCGGCCCGTCTAGCCTGGGAACAGTCCCGCGATGTCTTGATTGCCCAAGCCCAACTACTCGGCGCAGAAGCCCAAGGTCGTACGCAAACGGCGTTTCTCAAGCCACAATTAGAACTGAGCGCGTCGTACATCCGCGAGAATGAAGGTGAGGCAACGCTGGGACAGAGCACACTGGAAGATATTTATCAATCTCAAATCGCACTCAATCAATTCCTCTACGGCTTCGGCAAACGCCAAGCAGCTAAGAATGCGGCTAGCTACCGCAGCCTTGCTGCTTCTGCTCATTTCAAACAGATGCGCAACGAAGCCAGCAGCCTAGCGCGCCGAGCCTACACGGACATTTGGCTGAGCCAGGCAAACGTCGAGATTAATAGCCTGCGTGTTGAACAACGCAAAAATGAGGTTGATGATTCCAAGGCTCTGCAAGCAGCAGGCAGCATCTCTGCTTTAGACTTACGCCTTGCAGAAATCAATTACGCCACAGCCGTAAATAATCTTACCCAAGCACAGGGCGAATTGGCGCTCGCGATTCTTGAACTCGCACGACTGCTCAGCATTGCTCATGAAAACGGGCAGGCGCCTTTTAGCATTGTCGGTAGTCTGGATCAGAAAAGCACCATCACTCCACTGTTGGCTCGTGCTGAACAACGGCTCCTCTCGACTAGTGATCTGGCTGCCCTGCGTGCACAGCAAGACCTTGAGCTTTCCCAGCAGCAATTCGCTGAAAGCGATGCCTATCCACAGATTGCCGCCTTTGCACAATACAACGGCATTGGCGAAGAATTTGATGATAGCGAATACCAATGGCAACTCGGCGTTAGTCTCACGTGGAAAATCTACGACGGTGGTTCACGCGCGGCTCACAGTCAGGTCTCTGCTGCCCAAGCACAAAGCTTTGAGCAACAGTTTCTTAAACTGAGCGAGGCCAAGCAACAGATGCTACAGGCTAGCATCATTAATGCAGAGACATTGCAGCGTAACCTATCGCAGCAACGTGAAATCATTCAACTTGCTGAGAAAAATTACAGCGACACCCGTTTGCTTTATAAAAGCGGCGGCACCACGATTACGCGCCTAGGCGATAGCAGCCTCGCCCTAGAAGAAGCACGTTTCTCACTCGCTCGCTACAATTATCAATTACACAATCTAGCGATTACCGTTCAGCAATTAATCGAAGAAGAACCACCTAAACAGGTACAGGCAGCGCAAGCAGTCAGCAACGAAACACCAGCAGAATCTATTTCAACATCTCCACCAGAATCTGCTAAAGACAGCAACGATTAAACAACGCTATCGCGTCGACCCGGCAGCACTTAGACCCAGCGCTCGCCCTGCGTATAGTCAGCTGTCGCCCGAAAAACATACACAAAAAAACCCAGCGCTTGCACGCTGGGTTTGTAAGTTGTCACTAGACGCTGTTACTGGTAAGGGTTTGCCTTGTAGTCAGTCGTATAGTTCTGCGCTGGTTGCTTCAGCTGATCGACGCCGGCGAATGCCATCACGATAGCCAAGGCTAGTGCCACGGTGGTCAACACCGTAATCAACATAAATGCTTTTTCTTCGTTCATGTCTTGGCCCCAGTGCTTTAGTAGAAGAGTCGGTTTTGTGCAGAGTCTGTTAGTTCAACTTTCAGACCTTGCTTGTTCCAAGATTTAGGATCGATAATGCAGGCAACCATATCTGGGAAGATTTTTTGTGCGCGTGCTTTAACGATGTACTGACCGCCACGATAGATGACAAACTCAGTGCCTTCCTGTACTTTCTCGTCGCCACCAATGCTGAGCATCACCAAGTGTTGCTCACCCGTTGCTGGGTCGATACGTACAGCAGCTACCACACCAGAGAGGACAGAATTACCACCAGTAGTGTCGCCACCGTTGATGTCTTCCCATACTTCTGCGTGATCGCGTTTAACCAATGCAAGGCGCGCATCTTTATGCTCAATCTCGCCTTCCATGTCGTGAATTTTTTCGTTCGCCTTGGTCAACTCAGTAC
>CBDUFM010000508.1:0-3210 GCA_965366325.1 uncultured bacterium | reverse complement strand
GGCTTTGACCGGGAAATTGGTGCAAGGCGCAGGCCTTAATGCTGCTGGCGAGGAGCTCGCCGAGGGCCCGATGGTCTGGGTGATGCGCGTGTGGGCTGATCCCGAGAATGAGCTGTGGTTGATGGCGGCGGATGCAGGTAACCAGGGCTTGGCGCTGAGCTAAGCCATCCTGTTGCAGCTGACCGTCACCGAGGTCTAAATTCTCACGGGTTGCGACACCCAAGATCTTGGCAGCAGCAGCAGCTTCTTGTTGGCGCTCTGCGGGCGTTCCGCGACTGCCGAGTTCGCCACGCGTTGCATCGATAATCACCACCGACGCGCCGCGGCGGGTGTGCGCCGCAATGGTCCCGCCACAGTGAATTTCGACATCGTCTGGATGTGGTCCAATAACTAAAAGATCGCAGCTCATATGACTGTTATTTTTCGCATAAAATTCAGTTCTTACAAGCCTCGTATCGCAAATAAAATCGAGGCTTTTTCAGAATAAAGATACTTGCGAGATGGGGCTTCTCACTACACTGCTTCGATCACGAAAAGGTGCTTTAAATGAGGCGCCGAAAAAGGGCATTTTTGACATATGAGCGACGATCGTAGCGGACATTTTGCAGCACAGGACCTCCTGATTGAAGAGGAGATGAAACAGAGTTATTTGACCTACGCGATGAGCGTATTAATTGACCGTGCGCTCCCCGATATTCGTGATGGATTGAAGCCCGTGCATCGCCGCATTTTGTATTCTATGCGTGACCTGAGTTTGAACCCTGGTTCGAAGTACCAAAAATCAGCGAAAATCGTTGGTCAATGCATCGGTAACTATCACCCGCATGGTGATACTGCTGTTTACGATGCGATGGTCCGTATGGCTCAAGACTTCTCGCTGCGTTATGAATTGGTTGATGGTCAGGGTAACTTCGGTTCCTTGGATGGTGACTCTGCTGCTGCGTATCGTTATACCGAAGCCCGTATGACCAAAGTCGCTGCTGAGATGCTCGACGATATTCAATATGATACCGTTGATCATCGACCGAACTTTGATGGCAGTCGCAGTGAGCCAACGGTATTGCCGTCACGTCTACCGAACTTATTGGTCAATGGTTCTTCTGGTATTGCTGTGGGCATGGCGACCAACATGCCGCCGCATAATTTGGGTGAGGTCTGCAAGGCTGCGATTCATCTCATAGAGCATCCTGATTGTACGGTTGATGATTTAATGCAGCACATTCAGGCCCCAGACTTCCCGACCGGTGGTTATATCTGCGGCACATCCGGCATTCGCCAGGCCTATGAGACTGGCCGTGGTCGTTGTATTATGCGCTCCAAAATTGTCGAAGAAGTCGTACGCGGTAAAAATGCCTTAGTGGTTACTGAAATCCCGTACGGCATTAAAATTGAAACGATTAAGCAATCGATTCAAAAAGCTTATCGCGACGAGAAGATCCCTGGACTTTCAGATATCAGCGGTGGTACGACTAAAGAAGGCGTACGCCTCGTTTTGGAAATGAAGCGCGGCGAAGACCCTGAAGTCATTTTGAATCAATTATGGAAGCATACCAACCTGCAATACAATTTCGGTATTAACATGGTTGCTTTGGATAATGGCCGCCCGCGGACCGTTAACCTGAAACGTTTGCTGCAGGCTTGGGTTGAGCATCGTATTGTTGTTATCATTCGCCGTACGCGCTTTTTGTTGGCGCGTGATGAAGCGCGTTTGCATATTGTTGAGGGCCTGCTGAAGGCCATTGATATTATTGATGAAATTATCGCATTGATTCGCGCATCTGCGAGTGCTGACGTTGCCAAAGAGGAATTGATTAGTCGATTCGCGTTTAGTGAACGTCAGGCGCAGGCCATTTTAGACATGCAATTGCGTCGTTTGACTGGCTTGGAACGTGATAAATTGGTTGCCGAACAGCAGGAATTAGAGGCACGTATCGCTGATTACCGTGATATTTTAGCCAATGAATCGCGCCAATATGCGATCATTCGCGAAGATCTTGGCATGATGCTTGAGAAATTTGGTGATGACCGTCGTAGTGTTATTTCGCATGAAGTTGGCGACTTCAACATGGAAGATTTGATTGAAGACGAAGAATGCGTAGTGACGATAACTAATTCTGGTTATATTAAACGCTTGCCGACTGATACCTATAAGACGCAACGTCGTGGCGGCAAAGGCGTCATTGGCGGTAAGCTGAAGGATGAAGAAGATTTCGTGGCTCAGATGTATCTGGCAACCACGCATCAGTATTTGTTGTTCTTTACTAACCACGGTAAAGTTTACTGGTTAAAAGTTTATGATATTCCACAATTGTCACGAACTAGTCGCGGTCGTGCCTTGCCAAACGTATTGAGTTTGGCAGAGGGTGAAGAAATCAGCGCAACAATTCCCGTGCGCGAATTTAGCGAAGACCAATTCCTCTTCTTGGCCACTGAGCAAGGTAAAGTGAAGAAGACAGAACTATCTGCTTTCTCACGCCCCCGTGCCGGTGGCATTAAAGCGGTTAAATTAAATGATGGCGATGGTTTGGTTGGAGCGATAATCACTTCTGGCTCTGATGAAATTCTACTCGCAACTAGCGATGGTCAGGCATGTCGTTTCCAGGAAACAGACTGCCGTCCTATGGGACGCGATACGGCCGGTGTTGGTGGTATTACCTTAAATGATGGCGCTAAGGTGGTTAGTCTCATGGTCCTCGAAACGGGGAGCAAAGTGTTAACTATCTGTGAAGGTGGTTATGGCAAGCGTACTGAGATTGACGATTATCGTTTAACTAAACGTGGCGGTAAGGGCGTAATTAATATTCAATGCTCTGAGCGTAACGGTGCAGTTATTGGTAGCTTGGCTGTGCATGATGGCCAAGAGGTTATGCTGATTAGTCGCGGCGGCATGGTCGTGAAAGTGCCGGTTGATGACATCGGTACCTATGGACGCTCGACACAGGGCGTGCGTATTATTGGTCTTAACGATGATGATAGCTTAGTTGGTATTGCGCGCAGTGATTCTGATGAAGACAATGAGACTGAAGCAGAATCCGCACTCGAGCCAGACTCAACAGACTCAACAGACTCAACAGACTCAACAGAGCCAACAACAGAGCCTGAGCCAAAGGCTGCTGATGATGCCGTGGATAGTGTAGATGATGCTGATGATGCAGGTGATAACGAATAGATATGGCTGAATTAAGCCATTTAGACGGCGACGGCAACCCC
>CBDUFM010000507.1:0-3214 GCA_965366325.1 uncultured bacterium | reverse complement strand
TTAACTGGACGGGCCCACAACATATCAAACAATTCATCATCACCTGCACTAGCCAACAAATAGCCCTTACCATTTCCTGGGCGGCAATTATAGCGCATATTGCCCCAGTCAGATTCATCAACCTGCGCATCCCCATCCCAATCGACTCGCAACGCAGGATCAAGTGGCGCCATGCCCCAATCTTCTGCATTTATAACCGTATCATCATTGCGGTCACTAATATCCGCACGCTTAAACCCTGAGTGCTCGACTGGAATTATCCCCTTATAGGAACGTTGTTGACCACGATTAGGCACCATTTTTCCACTCAATGCAGATTTAACTTCACAGATATACATAAGTGGGGTACCCCATGCATCGATTAACGTGTCACCGTCAATAAAGTCAGCATCGATTTCTCCTGGGCTTAATGCTGGATATGTAAAATAAGAACGCTGTACCTCCTCGACAGCTAGCTGCTCTTTCATTTGTATTAAATAAATCTTAATCCAACCCTTTGCATAAAAACCATTATGATTCGCATCAGGTGTCGTGTCGCTCACGTCGTCAGACGTCCATTTACTATGCGTATGATCAACAAAATGAACAGTTCTATACTTCTCAGCTTCTGCGTCAGGGATCTCGTCTACAATACGTTGATTTTCATTTGCTGCGTCACTATCATTCGGGAATTTCGCGTCAATATGCTCGAAACTCTGCCATTGATTAATCTCTAAACTCTTGGCCTCCATCGCCGCGTACATGTCCAACTTATCCTGCATCTCCATGGGTTTACTCAGGCGCCACCATAATTGCTGCTTGTCCCAGGCCCCATCAGTCGCATCCGGATACCACGACCCAGAACGGGGGTCACTGCGATCACCACTGGGCAAAGGCGGTAACCCCAATTCAATTTTAAAAACATCAATACCAGAACTCAATAAACCGATGAGGCCTTCCGTTGCACTACGATCATTTGCCGCACCAGCGACAGTCACAACCGCAAGCACCATCGAGGACAGCACGCCTATAATAGCCATGCTAATCATAAGCTCTACCAAGGTAAACGCGTCCTTTGTTAAAACGTTAACCAACCCTACGCGACCACCCCTGCTCATTAATGCTCCCATCACAAAAAACTGCCCTGTAAACGCAGACAGTCCACTCTCCAAAAGATACGTATTACAGAGCTCTGCTTCCTTCAGACTAGAGTCATAAGAATATACAATGCATTAAGCCCTCTAACACCCTCAAGATCTAAATGTTATATTTTTTATTTCAATGATGTATATCAATAATTAGACGAAATCAATGAACTGAACCGGACACTCTGTACAGGAGGCAGCGAGCAATCCGTAAGCAGCGGCAACATCACTAAGTACTGTATAACAAGTTATATTCAGCACTTATAAACATTAGTCAGCAGTAAGCGACAGGCATTTGCTACGCGCACGATGCTGAAATCGTCTTGCCTACTCAAGGACCACACCGCATTGGCACACAGACAGCTTTCCGGAGATTCCTGCCCATAAACAGCAACATCCATACACCGCTACTTAATGGCGCGCATCTCAGCTACACTATCACGAGGAAAAATATGAGCGTCCATTAAATTTAACTGAGGCTCTTTTACGCCAGCACTCAGGATTATTGAAAACGCCCGATCCAAGCAATCCTGCAACGGTGAAGTTACAGTCGTCAATGGCACTGGGGTATAGTTTTCATGCCCACCTCGATCGCCAAAAGAAATCAGACTCACCTCTTTACCCACGGCTAGATCATGCTCGACCAATGATCGCATCACACCCATAGCACCATGGTAAGAATCAACCACTACTGCTGTAAATGAATGTTCTGCCAATAAATCATTGGTATATTCGTAGGCTGCCTCAGCGCTATCACTCCAAACAGTGGTCCGCTTCTTGGTCATTTTTAATTGACGGTGACGAATATCATTTTCACTCAAGGCCTCTTTCATACCCTTAATGATTTTCCCACCATCTTCCAAGGGCTCATTATTAACATAAGCGATCTGCTCATGCCTATTCTCCAACAAATAGGAAATAGCTAGGTATCCAATTTTAAACCAGTCTTGGGCCACGCAGTAGAGGTTTTGCCACTTCTTTATATTCCGTACATCTGCTAAAAATATAACAGGCACATCCAAACTCTGAAATTCATCCATGACCTTGGGTGATAAACTACCTTGCACTGGCGAAATAATTATACCGGACACCGATTCCATCTCAGAAACCAATTGAATCAGCTGCGAATAATCTGTCTCACGACGCATTTTATACTCAACACACTCCATACTGTTATGCAGTGCCAAAGTCTCCGCTCGATAGACCGTATACCAATACTCATAGGAAAAATAATTAGGTACAGCCACAACGATGCGACCATTGGCTGATGTCCCCGCTGCGGACAGATCATTTTGGATGCATTTTTCACGCGAAACAAGAAAGGTCCCCTTGCCCTGCTGTCGAACAATAAATCCATCACGTTCTAAATCACTCAGGACGCGTTTCATCGTCATCAATGAAATATCGTAGTCCTTAGACATCTGTCGATCAGGTGGAAATTGCGCACCTAGTTCCATCTGTGAAAAGGAAGCAATTATCCGTTCACGTATCTTTACATGCAAAGGAACATATTCATTATCATCTGTCATTTAATTATTCCCAACACTTTCACCGTGCTACCAAGCAGCATTCATTAATCGCTTTTAACATAAATCCAATCCGCATCGTCATCACTATTTCCGGTTGAATACACATATGGATATTTTGTTTTATCACCCTTATTCCAATCAGATTCATCCGCCGGTTTATCTGCATCCTTGGGCTTATTGAGGTCCTGCGGCAGCAAAGAGTCATAACCGGGGCGCCCGATTTTATTCTTTGCATCACCAACAACGTAATGAATAGGGTTACCCCACGCATCAACCACCACTAAGTCCTCATTTACGTTATCACCAACACTAATCGAAAACTTTTGACTACCCACGAAATCATTTATCAATCCAGGCGCCTGATCACTCGGATCATAAACAAAAAATCCAATACGCTCGCCCGCCGACCCAGTCGTTGGATCTTCAGGTTTATCTGGCATAGGCAAACCCTTGCTGTCCAAGGCATATATCCGGACTGCCTTTTCTAAAGCCTGTACCAATTCAAGACTAGCCGTTTTATCCGATGCCTGCTGTGCACTCATGATCACCGGCAAGAGCATC
>CBDUFM010000506.1:0-3219 GCA_965366325.1 uncultured bacterium | reverse complement strand
AATAATAGCCTTACATATGAGAACCATCTGTTTGTATTTCCAGGTCCACCAGCCGTATCGCCTGCGCCCTAATTATCATTTTTTTGACATCGGGACGAAGCATAATTATGCCGATGTAGGTTTAAACCAGTTGGTGATGGAACGCGTCGCTAAGCGCTGTTATATCCCAACCTGTAAAAAATTGTTGCAGCAGGTGCAGAAATATGATGGGCAATTTCGCGTCGCCTTTTCTATTAGTGGAACAGCTTTAGAGCAGTGTGAGCAATATGCCCCAGAAGTGATTAGCTTGTTTCGTGAATTGGTTGATACCGGTTGTGTGGAAATGCTCAGCGAGACCTATTACCATTCTTTAGCCAGCGTTTATTCGGAAGAAGAGTTTCGTGCGCAGGTCAATTTGCACCGCGATAAAATACAGGAACTTTTTGGGGTTGTGCCGGTAAGTTTCCGAAATACCGAGCTCATTTATAATTCAGCGATTGCCAAAACGATCGAAAAAATGGGTTATAAGGCGATGATCGTTGAGGGTAGCGAGAATCTCTTAGGTTGGCGCTCGCCCAATTTGGTTTATATGCCAGATAGTTGTTTCAAGGTCAGTATATTGCCGCGCAATTATAAGCTTTCTGATGATATAGCCTTTCGTTTTTGTCGTACTGACTTACCCGGTTACCCGTTTACGGCCAAAGAGTACGCTAAGTGGCTGGGCGCGGAAAAAGATGCTGAGCTGATTAACCTGTGTATGGATTTTGAAACCTTCGGCGAGCATCAGCAAGAGCAGACTGGTATTCTTGAATTTATCGATGGTTTTGCCGGTGCGGTATTGAATCACAAAGACTTGAGCTTTGTGACGCCAGCGCAGGTGCCGTCCTTGCATGAGCCCGTGGGCAAGCTGCAAAGCTATGAAACCAATTCATGGGCGGACAGTGAGCGGAATTTGTCGGCGTGGAAGGGTAATGATTTACAAGATAGTGCTGCTGAACAGGCCTATGCCTTAGAGGCGGCGGTTAAGTCCTGCAACGATGCAAAACTGCTGCATGATTGGCGCTGCTTATTGAGCTCGGATCATTATTATTATATGGCGCAAAAGCGTTCTGCAGATGGTGAAGTGCATCAGTACTTCTCGCCATTCGCAACGCCACATGATGCCTATATCGTGTTTATTAATGCCTTGAATGATATTCAGTACCGGATTCAGCACCAAGAATTATCTGCAAGTTACTAACTACGCGTTTTCGACCAGCAATTGTGCGTGTTTATCTAGGTCGAGATAGAGACGATTGAAAATGTAGAGTCCTAAGTCGAGGCCTTGTTTAATGAAGTACTGCTTTTCTGGACATGTCCAGTCATTGGCGACAACTTTAAAAAATTCTTGGGCGTGACGTTTATCAATAGCGGCGTGCAACTTGTAGTGGACGAGCTCTTCCTGACTAATCCAACGACGCTCGACAATAGCATTGCCGATAAGCGCAGAAATATCGGCAAATAGATATTCAATAATGCCCATACAGGCAACGCCGACTTGTAGTTCGTCATGTACGCAGGCGGTAATTAAACAGGCGTTGAAGGCACGTATTTCAGGCCATAGACTGAGTTGTTTTAAATCGGCACAGTCATAGCCCATAGACTGTAAGAATAATTTAAAGGTGGCGGCATGATAGCAGGTGTTGTTGAATTCACCGTGTTCTTCCACTAAATTGTGTAAAATATCTATGCGCATGTCTGGATCTGGAATTTTCGCTACGAGCCCAGCCATCGGTCTAGAGAAAAACTCTACCGCGTAATAGAATTGTTTTTGCCCAGCGAGAAAAGCGTTTTTGGACATGGAACCGTCCTGTAGGCTTTGGAAATAGGCATTGTTGAGGATACCGTTGTCTTGAATAATGCTGTCAGCGTAGCTGAGTATTGCTTGAATTGCTGGCGATAGGTGATTGGGCATGTGTATCTCCGCTTAAATTTCAGAGCTATGAATGGGAATGGTAATGTCTGTCGGTAGCTGAAAGGCGTAGACCTGTGCGCGGCTTATCTGTGCGCACTGTCGTATGGTAGGGCTAATGAATGATTTTTGATTTGCGTTGATGCAGAAAAAGAGCCGCTCGAAATCATGATGCGCAGCGAGTGTTTGTGCGGTCGCTAGCAACGTTTGCGCATGCTGTGCATGCGTGCAGTGTAAGTGACTGAGGTGTGCATTGCGTATTTCCACACCGCTTTGATTGAATAATTGTTTGGCCGCACGCGTATCTTCAAAGACAGCGAAGTTATTATCGTCTATAGTGATGAGCTGCGCTGTGCAGAGTGAGCGTAGGGATAGAGCGGCGCTATTACTGTGGATGTGGACTGCTTGTGCTGCATGGGCCACTAGGGCAAGAAATGTTTCGTCACGTAGGGGTTCTACGCGTACCTGTGCGAGTGGAGCGCAGGGGACTGCGGGTACTGAGGCGATCTCTAATGCACTGTGCTTGCTGAATGCAGGGATGCCGAGTCGACCGGTATACTGTTCCGGATTTCGTGAACTGCCATGCATGACGACGGCATAAGCAGCGGAGCATTGTTGAAGGGTGTATGTCTGTGCCTGTTTAAGCAGTCGTGCTAAGAGGAAGGGGAATCTGTTGTGTGGATCAATTTTTAAATCACAGATATAGGCACAGCGACTGGTTTTCCCATTGACGCTCAGATCGCGAATGGCGATGCTCATAACTGCTAGCAACTGGGTCTTACTATGCGCAATAAGATGTGCGCTTTTCCCGAGGGCCTTGGTGAAGGTGGTGTAGGGGCCTGGATGTTTAATCGAGAACGAGCTACTTGCACTGAGCGGATAGTGGAATTGTTGTTCAAAAACAGATAACTGTTTAAGCAGTAATGCTGGGATTTCTTCTTCAAAGATATCTATACGAAACATGTGCCGGCCACATAGATATGTCGGTAGAAAAAGCTGCGATCCTTTGCCGTATATGAATGACTTACCTCATTATCAACCTGTATATGCGTGCATAATTGAGGAATGGCAAGTGTCGAATTAAGTTGGCGTATGATAATCGAGCCCTGTTTACGTAAGACCCGAGCAGCCTGCGTGAGTAGTTCACGTGCGGCGTCTTGATCTAACCAGTCGAGAATGTTTGACAAGTGGATGAAATCAAATGATTGATGCTCAGCTTCGCGTAAACGATCGAGCATGGTCGCCTGCGTGTAGCGGCATCTCGCCGCTTGGGTGTTTGGTGATGCTGG
>CBDUFM010000505.1:0-3221 GCA_965366325.1 uncultured bacterium | reverse complement strand
GCATTATTGGCCGGAGCTGGCTTGGCGTGCCTTGGCCATCGACCAGCCAGCGCGCTGGAGTTCCTATCTACTGCACTTGCACGAGCAGGAGCCGAGTGAGGTCCGTCGTGTGGGCTTGTTGTTGATTCTCTATCGCCTCAATGACCCCAAGGCCTTTGTGGTGCTGAAGCAACGTTATGAGACGATGCAGGAATCAATGAAAACTGCTGCCGAGATAGGTTCAGCCGATAAGGCCCACAATTCTGAGCGTTTAATGCTCGCACTATTCGCTAAGTAAGTACAAAAATGGCCGTTTTGAGCCACTAAACCGGTGAACAGCCTTGTGTTTACTGCCTTAATGACAAAGATGCCGCGCCCCGTGAGGAGCACATGAGCGATCCTGTTATTATAGCGGTACCACCAAAGGGTGGCAGTTTAGACGATGTTTTCTCTAAATTAGAGAGCGTTGGCTGGTTGCGCCATGAGTTGGTTGCCGAAATTCGGTCCCTAATCAAATCAGACAAGCGCCGCGTCAAGTTAGAAGAGGGTCTTATTAATTTATGGCGCTCACATAAAGGCGATGCCGCAGCGACTATGCGTGCAGCCGATGATGCAGGTCATGATCTAGAAGAGGTTGATAACGCTCTGGCCCGTATGCGCCGTTATACCGACCACAATGGTCAGCCGCAGATTACCTTTACCAACAAAGCTGGTGTCGATAAAATTCTTGCCGAGTGGCGTAATGCGCAGGACCGCACCTTAAGTGAAGCGGCTTATACCTTGCACTTGGAATTAGATTTATCGCGTGCAGGTCGCCCTAGCCGGATCATGTTTGATCACCTAGAGTTTGAATGGAAAAATCCCAACAATGCTATGGTGCAGGGGGTTTTGGTTGGTACTGAACATGAAGTCACACCAACGTATTTACGTAAGCATAAGCGCGATATTTCGTTAACCTGTTATGACGCCTTTCACAATACCTTGCTCGATGCGTTGGATACGGGTAACGTCCATAATTGGCGTGAGTTAAACGAGCACCTCGTTCTTGCGAATACCGATGTGCGTATTCTTGGCTCACTCGATTTACGTGATTATCTCGGGCACTTTGTTTTAATGCCAGAATCACGGGTCCAAGCTTTGGGTTCCATAGCTGGGGACCGTAGCTGGCGCGCTGAGGGTGACAAGAAATTAGCCGCTTTACAAAACGATCCGGTTTTAATTGACGGTGCCTATGAATCTATGTACATGCAATTGCTTAATCCTTTGGAAAATGGCATCGAATTTGAGCCAACCGATGAGGATATCGAGCAGGCCTGTGTACAAGATAATCGTGCGGCCATTTATATTGTGCGTTCTGGCTCAACGATTGCTTGCACACCTGGTTTGTGCGTAGTCGGTGAAGAATTAATTACTTCAGAGACGATCGTTGCCGTTAACCAAGAGCGCTTAGATCATAATGCCGGTGTTGGTCAATTGCTCGACAGTCTGCAACCGGTGGCCGAAGATCATTCAGATCAATGGCGTAAAAAATTAACTGCTAAATTAGGTGATAAGCTGATTTAATTATGTCTGCTGATAAACGTATTATTCTACCTGGTACGGATAATCCGAATTCCATTATTAAGGTTTTGGAATCAGTTGCTGAACAGCAAGGTGTTGCAACCGTAATCGTACGCCGTGGCGAACGTTTCTTGCTGAAAATTATTGAAGTCCGCAAAGAAGTGTTGGTTGGCGAAGTGCGCTGTTTAAACTGGTCGCCTGAAATGGGCCGGGAAATTTACCAATCCTTTGCTCGTGACCGTGATGCAGATGAGCGAAGCCGCGAAATATTATTGGCAGATGCCATTGATGCATTTGGTCATCAGGCACATCGCTACCGTGTCTACGTGCCGATTGATGATATTATTGCGGTCTATGAAGATATGGATGACCGCTTTGACGAAACGCCATTTTTGCCACTGCCTTAAATCGGCAAGAGCGGCACGCACAGCAGCAGCGTGCATCCGTTAATCGTCGTCTGTATTACTTTCTGGTAAATCGTGGTAGGTCCATTTACCGCGCCCGCGTAAACTACAGAGAATATCGTAGGGGATGCTTTGGGCTGCTGTTGCGATATCAATGAGCGTGATTTCTTCATTGCCTTGTTTGCCAATGATAACGACTTCGTCGCCAAGTTGCACATCGCCTTTGATATCCGTCGTATCGACGATGATGTAATCCATGGTGACCTGACCTAGGATCGGACAGGGGTGACCGTGAATTAAAACCACGCCACGATTGCTTAATTGAATGGGAAGGCCATCGGCATAACCAACTGGGATAATGGCAATGCGACTATCACGATTGACGCGGGCTAAATGATTATAACTGACGCCTTGGCCCTGTTTAATCTGTTTGACCAGGCTGACGGCGCTCGACCAACGTAGCACATTTTGTAGCGGTATATCCTTGTCACTAGGATTACAGCCGCTTAACAATAGTCCGATGCGCACCGCATTACAGGGTCCAGCCGGACGATAGAGAAGGCCTTCACTATTGGCACGATGTATTAAACAATCTATAGGCAAGCGGCTATCAAATTGTTCAATTAATTGATCAAAGATAATTTCTTGCTGCACGCATGTTTCAGCATCGTATGCCTGTGGGTAATGGGTACAGATACCGGCCAATTTAAGCAATTCATCATTGATGATGAGTTGCAAGAGCTCTTCAGCTTCTTCAACCAAACAACCATTGCGGCTCATGCCGGTATCAATCCCGAGGTGGACGTTAATGGCCTGATTGTTTTGTAGGGCAAGTGCGGATAGCTGTTTAATTTCGTCTGCGGCCGATACCCATATTTCAAGTCGGGCACGCATAAATTCATAATACTCATGCGGCAATAAAGAGCCGAGTACTAAAATGCGTTGATCAGGGAGTAACTGGCGAATGCGAACGGCTTCACTTACTGCAGCCACCGCTAATACCGAAACACCGAGTTCGTCGTAGATAGGCGCACATTGTTTTATGCCAAGGCCGTAGGCATCAGCTTTAACAACGGCTATTACATCTTGGTGTGCGGCAAGCTTGCGCACCACGCGGATATTGTGTCGCAAGGCAACGAGGTCTATGTCGATGCAGTGCCGCCAAGTCATGAGATTTTTTTATCCTGGTCTTGCTTTGCCTGCTGTGCTTGTTGTGCACGTTGTGCACGTTGTAATTCAGGGGCGCTAGCTTGATAATACGCGGGTAAAATATCCTGC
>CBDUFM010000504.1:0-3221 GCA_965366325.1 uncultured bacterium | reverse complement strand
AGAGCCCAGAGAATATGCCAAAGCGCGAGGCGTTGCCGCCGCTGAGATGGTGTTGTGCGGTGATATGCTGCTGGCCAAATTGATAGAGCTGTGGCATGCAGTCTTGACTGAGGCAGTCAAAGCGAGCTCCCTCAATAAAGAGGAAAAGGATGTTTGGTTTTTTAATTTCAGGGGTAAATTGGAGTTTTTCTTTTGGGTAATTTAAGGAGGAGTGTTTAACTGCGATGGCTTCGTGGGCTGGTTTAATGCCAAAATGTTTTCGAAGGTAGCGCTTCATGGATGCACTAATGTAAAAGGGCGTAGTTTCTCGCGTGCGTGCTATGTCGCGTGATACGGTGACGTCGCCAACAATTTGCAGGGTTTTTTCTGATAGGATGAGGAAGACGGCTGAGCAAATGATAAGGATTGTTGCGATACGACGTGGCCGCCAGGCCTGAAGGGCTGGGATTTTCTTGCATCCGAAATAGCCGCCGACGATCCAGATGATGACCGTGCTTATGCTGAAGATCGCACTCAGGACAGTGCCAACACCGAGCGTAAAGGAATCACCAGCGCCGGGTGTAGTTAATAGATTCCAAACCATGCCGTTAAAATGAAATCGATAAATGCCGTAAATGGTTGCGTCAACTAAGAGCGCGATGTTGAATAGGCAGCAGAGCGCTAAGCAAACCGCTAAGCCAAGTTTGGGCTGTATACTCTTGGTGAGTAAATAAGGTAGCAGGATGAGGAGGTGCCAAAAACAAATGCTACTTAATGCGGCCCACCAAAAACACAGATAGCCAAATAGGCTGCTGCTGTCCGGCAGGCCACGCAGGTAAGAGGTCATGAGGTAGAGCGAGGCAGTGATGCTGAGGCCGAGACTGTAGAATAAGGCGCGACGTGCATGTATACGTAGATCACTGTCCGCGCTTATTGCTGAGCTGCTGTCGTTTGCGTGCTTGTTATCTTTGGCATCGGGCATGGGCGCTCTATTTCATTTTTTGGATTGAGGACCGCAATTGCGCAGGTGGCGTTCGCGTCAATGCGGATAGAGATCCTCGTGTATCAAGAATTGCTTAGATAACTTTATACTGCCTTAATTTTGCATAGAGGGTACTGCGGTCGATGCCCAGCATTTCTGCGGTAGCCTTTTTATTGCCACCGCAGTGGTCGAGGACGCGGATAATATGCATGCGTTCGATGTCTGCGAGTGGTGCGATGGGCGAATTAAAGTTTTCGTCTTCGCTGCCACTAATATTATCTGGTAAATCACTAGCTTCGATGACTTTGCCAGCTGCTAGTATATGCACACGTTCAATGGTGTTGCGCAGTTGGCGCACATTGCCGGGCCAGTTGTAACGCAATAATAAGGCGCGTGCTTCTGGGCTTAAGGGTTTGGCAGTTTCATTTAAGCGGTTCGCGCTTTCATGAAGAAAGTGGTCAATCAACGCATCGATATCGCGTGGGCGTTCGGAGAGCGCTGGCAATTGGACGGATAAGACATTGAGGCGGTGGTAGAGGTCTTCGCGGAAATTGCCGTTTGCAATTTCAGCTTCGAGGTCGCGGTTGGTGGCGGCAATTATGCGTACATCAACTTTACGTACGGTGCCTTCACCAACGCGTTGGACTTCGCCTTGTTCGAGGGCACGCAGTAACTTTGCCTGTACAGAAATCGGCAGTTCGCCTAATTCATCTAAAAATAGCGATCCTTGATCGGCCAATTCAAATAAACCCGGGCGTGTTTCGTCGGCACCAGTAAAAGCGCCTTTGACATGACCGAATAAAATTGACTCGATTAAAGATTCGGCAATCGCGGCACAGTTAATGACTTGGAGGGCATTATTGGCGCGTTTGCTTTTTTGATGGATGGAGCGGGCAACTAATTCTTTGCCGGTGCCGCTGGCGCCAAGAATTAAAACAGGTGCATGGGTTGGCCCGGCTTTCTCTATGAATTTAAACACTGCTTCCATGGTTGGATCGCTGCCGATGATCGGAATTTCCTGCGATTGTTCATCTTGTTGCAGGCGCGTTACTTCGGCCTCAAGTTCGGCAACATGATCACAATTATACAGACGAACAGCGAGTTGATTGGCAACCGCGTGTAAGAATTCTAAATGAACGTGGCTGAAGGCTTTATCACCGTCTAAGCGGTCGACATAAATCAGCGCCTGCATTTCTTCGCCAATGCGAATGGGTGCGGCCATCGCACTGCGTACACCAGCCTGAACCATCGAGCTGGAGGGGCTGAATTCACTTTCGGCGGTGCAAAGGAGGGGTTCGCCACTTTGGCGGACTTTACGCAGGAGGCTGCCAGCGAAGGGGGTGCTGCCAAAACGCGCGCGCAGGCGGCGTTCGTGTGGCGGCCATAGTGTCCAGTCGGTCGGCGTCGGTATGAAAACCGCACAGCGGTCACCTTCGAGGGCATCTGCAGCGACATCGTCGAGGATTTCAAAGAGTTCCTCGCGGGTCTTGGCTTGGTGGCTGCGTAGAACGACTTCGTGGAGTAGCACGAGGCAATCATGTGCCTCACGGATGTTGGGATCTTTGATGACGCTGGACGTGAATAGGGCACTGCTACTGTCAAGCCCCTTGATGGCCCACGAGAAGTCCTGCTCGGCATAGGCGATGGTTTGATCGACTTCTTCGTTGTCTTCTTCTTCGAAGCGAATGTAGGTGTGCCCAATGCGAAACAGATAACCGTCGTCGAGTTCTTGCTGTTCGATAGCGCCGTTGTCATCCCACAGGCCATTTGAAGAATTGAGGTCACGTAACGTATAGCGCTTATTAGCGTTAGTGATTTCACAGTGGACGCGAGATGCTTTGGGGTCCTCTAATTTGATGCCATTGGTGCTATCGCGACCGAGGGTCACGCGTTCCTTACCTAGCTTAAGGGTAAAACCTGTACCAGGGCCTTCGACGATGCGCAGTTGAGCCATATGCGTGCGTATGTTGTGGATTCTCCGGCGAGTGAAAGCCCCAAGCCCTGTGCTTAGTAACATGCACAACCTGCCTAAGATAACAGAGCTTACGCTTGTATAGGGGTGTTCTATAGCAGAGCATGCGTGCTTATGAGTGATACATTCGCCTGCCCCCATTGTGCTGCCAAGTACCCAGTGAAGCCAGCTCTGGTTGGTCGTAATTTGCGCTGTACGAGTTGTAAGCAGGCGTTTCAGTTGCAGGGAAGTGGGATTGCACTGCGGGTGAAAAGTCGCAGCGACAATTTGCGCCAAAATGCAACGGAC
>CBDUFM010000503.1:0-3222 GCA_965366325.1 uncultured bacterium | reverse complement strand
TTTTTTCAGTAAAATACTGATCACTTGCTAGTGGGTATTATTATCTGCAAGCAGTGAGTTTCTTAGCAGTGTTCGTTGCTTTTTCGATCAATAAGCACGAGTGTAATTAACCTTGAGTTTGTAGTGGATTAGGTTAAGTATGTAGACAGTACATGAGCATTGAACGTGTAATCAGCAAATTGCTTGTATTTAAAGGAATATACAAATGGGTATGTGGGATTTCGAAGCCTGGGATAATGATGGAGCGGCCGACTGGTTCGGGGACTTAATGGATCAGACAAAGATCCGGGACGAATGGCATAAAACCATTACGCTAAATGACGAAGATTCGTATGAGGAAATTCGGGCAGCCATCTGGCTGTTCGCTCAACTAGGCAGAGTTTATGTTTGGCCGATAGATCATCTCGATGAAGACATTAAGAGTGCTCTAAAGGCATGTGATTTACTGCTCAATAGTGAAGAGTTGATTGAAGAAGTCCCTGATTTTCTTGCAAAAATTATGGAAGACAGGGCGGTGATTCAATCAAGGGCGAAATGATCATGGGTGTCCAGGTGATTGCTTTAATGAAAGAGCAAATCATCGCAAGTGCTGGTACTGTGACCTCGATGACAGTGTTGTTCTAGTGTGGTTTTTTGGGGGTGTGGTTTAAAATGAGTGCTGGAGTACTTATCCTTGCAGGCATAGGCGTAATAATTATGTGCGTGCCGCCTAAGTATTTAATTATCATTGACCGTAGAACGGGATATTGGTTTTATAAAAAATCATTTGAGAAATATGATGATGAGACGCGTGCGCTTAGAGCTGCCTGTGCGTTTTATAAAGTGTTTGGGCTGGTGTTTGTCATCATTGGGGCGTGGTTTTACGCAACTGCGGTATAAACGGGTTTGCTGACTTCGTTGAAGTGTTGAAGTTTAAGATAGGCTATTGGATTGGCTTTCTATTAATAATCATTGCTGCTCGCTTATTGCTTTGGCGAGTTGTCGATAGTCGAGTTGGGGTGTGAAGGTTATAGACAGGCAATTAGAACAACCCGTTTGGTATTTTAAAGATTAACTTAATGCTGATTGTGGTCGGGACCGTCTGCGTTCCTAGGGAAACCATTGTTTCCGGAAGTGTTGTTTGTATTAGAATCGTCTAACGGCCGAATCGGAGCACCGTCGAGCGGCATAATATTCGGCGCACCCAGGAAAAGCAACTGTTTTCGGAAACGAAATAACCGCGCGTTAATTTAACGCGCGGTTATCTGTTGCTATGGAGCCTTCAGCCCGAATCTTTAACGCAGTTAAAGTTCAGGAGCACAGAGGAAGAACAGCAGGGATATAATCGAGCTTGCGAGATCCCTGCGGAGCGAGCGAATGCGACGTGTAAATGAGAGCCTTCAGCCCGAATCTTTAACGAAGGTAAAGTTCAGAAACCGAGTTAGCCGCAGGCCCAAAAACAAAGCCTTTAGCGGAATATCTTGTGTAGCAATATTTCAGGCGGTGAGTTGCGTCTGATCAAAAAACAATGCAGCTTGCTGCTTTTGACCAGACGCGTTCGAGTTCCGCCGTAAATAAATAACGCTTGCTGCTCTGGCCGGGGGCGTGCGAGGTGACGTTGTAAAACCAGAGCCCTCAGCCGAATCTTTAACGCAGTTAAAGTTCAGGAGCACCGAGCAAGAGCAGCAGGGATATAATCGAGCTTGCGAGAGCACGAAAAAACCGCACGTCAAATAAACGTGCGGTCGTTTGTTGGCATGGAGCCCTCAGCCGAATCTTTAACGAAGTTAAAGTTCAGGAACCGAGTTAGCCGCAGGCCCAAAAATAATGCAGCTTGCTGCTTTGGGCCGTAGGCGTGCGAGGTGACGTTGTAAAACCAGAGCCCTCAGCCGAATCTTTTGCAACGCAAAAGTTCAGGAACCGAGTTAGCCGCAGGCCAGAAATAATGCAGCTTGCTGCTCTGGCCGGAGGCGTGCGAGGTGACGTTATATCAAGCCTCTTCGAATTTAATAATGTCAACAGGGCAACCCTCTGCCGCTTCTTTTATTTCTTCTTCTAATTCAGAGCCGATGTCGCCTTTGAGGGGGGACATTTCGTCTTCGTTGACAGAGGTGACGCCGTCTTCGCGGGCTTCGCCTTTGATAACGCTGGTTTCGTCGGTGACGTGAAAAACATCTGGGGCGGAAGATTCGCACTCATTGCATACGGTGCAGCCTTCTTCAATCCACACTTTTACGATGGCCATATAATTGGTCCTTTCATGGTGAGTAAAACCCGGCAAAGGGATCGTTGGAACATAGATATCAGTGTCCACTAGACAAGCCTTTGCTGCGCGATTCTGGATGTAGTATCGCAGCAATGTCATCCTTTCGTGAAAAATTTCCTGAATTGATAACCCCACATAAAAACGATTCTCAAGATCGTTTAGGCGAGTCGATTTTAGATCATCAGCAGCCGTGGTTACGTCTTTTTGAGCCAACAGAAATAGCGGTTGTGATTGGTCGTAATCAGGATCCGCGGCGTGAAGTTTTGGTCGATGTTGTGCAGGCAGCGGGGATTCCGATTTATCGTCGGGTGACTGGTGGTGGTACGGTTATTTTATCACCGGGGACTTTGGTCATCGCTCTGCGTTTAAAGCAGCATCAGGTTGGCGTAGAATGTTATTTTGCGGATATTAATAATGCATTAATTCGCGGCCTGAAGGATTGTGCTGTTGATGACGCCGCGTGCTTTGGTCACGGTGATTTGGCGATTCAGGAAAACGGTAAGCGCCTAAAGATTCTTGGTGCCTCTTTGCGCCAGAGTCGCGGTGCGGTTTATTATCTGGGTGTTTTGATGATTGATGATTTAGTGCCCTTGATGCAGCGGTACCTGCCAATGCCAAGCAAGCAGCCCGATTACCGTACGGATCGCTCACATGCTGATTTCTGTACCCATCTGGGGCAGCGTGGCCTGCGCTTAACAGAGGTTCAGGCGGCCCTCGAGGCCAGTCTCCGGCGAGATTTGGGTCCCAAGGCCTTGCTTGACTAGGGCTTAGTCAGCGCTCAACTGTCGCTGTTAATTAACGGTAAAAAGAGGAAATTTGAATGCAAAATGTAGCTATAATCGGTTCTGGTCCTGCTGGCTATACGGCAGCAGTTTATGCTGCACGCGCCAACCTAAACCCGGTAATGATCACGGGTATGCAGCAAGGTGGTCAGCTCACCACCACCACAGAAGTTGAAAACTGGCCGGGTGACGCCG
>CBDUFM010000502.1:0-3232 GCA_965366325.1 uncultured bacterium | reverse complement strand
ATTACTACTGCGATAGGCTGGCAATGAACTAATCGTCGGCACCATGACCCGTTGGAATAAATCTTCATCAATACCATTCTCGAGGAGATCAGCAATCACCGCATGTAGCACTGGCAAAAGCTCATCTACACGCTCAGGAGCAATGCCCACATTTAAAATGAAGTAGCCATGCTGGTCGAAATGTGCACTGGAATTGTTGCCCGCATACGGGCTATAGGCGTCACCTAATTGTTCGCGTATTTTGGTGCGCAACTTATCACTAACCACGCGACCCAATTGGCTTAATCGACGCACCTGCTGCACATCAGCAGCATCGTCCGTTGGCCACAGGACGCGAATAATTGCACGTTGCACAGTTGCATCCACCTCAAAGCGAAATTGACCTGTTGGCAAAGCACTGATCGGCAACAAGGCACCATCCGCTTCTAAATCAGGCACAATACGAAGCTCATCACGTTTAGCTAAACTGCCCATATAGGCGTCTAATAATTCCTGACAAACTGCCTGATCAAAATCTCCGACGATAGATAATTCAATCGCACCATGCTTCAAAATCGGTTCAGCCCATGCACGGACCTGATCCCAAGACAGCACCTGCGCTTCGGCAGCAGATGCACTACGCAGGTATGTCAGGCCACCAGAGGTTAGCATCGTCATGCGTTCGCCAAGGAGAGCTTCTAAGTCAGTTTCCTTCGCAGCCAAAGATTCCATCCAAGAAGTATGAAAACGTTTAAATCCATCATCGCGCCAACCAGCATCAATTAACCAAGCACGGCAGAGTTGAAACATTAATTCCAATTCTTCAGGCGGACAAGAGCCACCAATCACTATCGCGTCTTGGCCGAGGTGCACATTAACACCCGCGCGCTTACCAGCCAAGACTTGGCGCAATGCCTTGGCATCATGCTTAGCCAAGCCACCACCCATAAAAGCTGAAAAGCCTTCGCGTACACCGGCGTGCAATGGTTGATCTTTTATACTGATGCGCATCTGCATCATTATTTCATTTTCTTTTTCACTACGCGGCAACACATTCACATGTACGTTGTTGGTATAGCGCAGTGCTGTTATATCATGAGCTAACGTTTCATTTGCTATTGGTACCACACTGGCTGGGCGCTCAGCATATGCCCACGTAAGTTCTTCTGCTGCTTCACGAGCCTGCAACGGAATGCTAGCCGAAGCCTCAAAAGCACGTCGAATTTGCTCCGCACTATCCGCGCCCAAATCTTCACGTCCGAATAAGCCCATGAATTGGTTACCATTATTAAAGGCAATATCGACAGCGGCCTGTATATCTGAAAGTGCCACCTCTTTCAGCAATTGACTGGTGAGGGCCTGATTTTGTTCGGGCGTCTGAAAAACGTAATCGCCTTTTACAGCGCTATATAAACTTGCCGCTAATGCTTTATTGCTGCGCGTAGCCTTACGCGCCACAGACTGCACTAAACTTGCATTCATGTTTGCAACAGCCACAGCAAGCTCGGTCTCATTCGGGCCAAATAAACGCATACGTCGCAACTCTTGCTCAAGAACGGCAACTGCGGCGAGACTTTGCCCTGGCTTTGGCTGTACACTAATCGCTGCGACATCAACACCATAACGACTATAAATACTGAGACCACCGGATAAAATCGACCCTTCTGGATTATCTTCAACATAATCTTGCAAGCGGCGGTTCATGATGCTATTAACCAAACGCTTATGCAGTGATAAGCGCCTGCGCTCTATGCCATCCGGCTTTTTAATATGCTCTTTGCTGACGGCATAATAAATAAAGGTAGAATCCGATTCAGCTTCGTGCTGCGTGTAATATTGTACCTCATCTGCAAGCTCGAGTTTACCATAAGCGGGATGCTCAATTTCGGTTTCAGTTTTCGGGATATCTTTAAAGGCTGCTTCAATAAGTGGCTGCACTGCGCTGGCATCCACGTTGCCAACAACCGTTAAGACCATGCGATCCATGCGATACCATTTCTTATAAAAAGCACGAATGCCTTCTGCTGTCATCGCGCTGATGCTCTCTTTCGTGCCGATCGGAAAGCGGTGCCCTAAGGTTAAACCCGCATAGACACGCGGATAAATACCCTGCCAAATGCGCATTTGCGGACCATCGCGGTCACGCATTTCGGAAAGAATAATGCCTCGTTCGTCATCAACCTCTTTATCATTATTATGTAAATAGGCCGACCAATCTGAAAACACTTTTAATCCGAGTTCAATCGTAGCCGCCTTATTGTCTGGCATATCCAATTTATAAACGGTCTCGTCAAAACTGGTATGCGCATTGGAATCACGTCCAAAGGCCACACCTATTTTCTGCAATTCCTCAATAACCTGATTCGCCTTGGGGAATGATTTACTGCCGTTGAAACCCATGTGCTCTAAATAATGTGCTAAACCGCGTTCCGCTTCCTCTTCTTGCATGCTACCGACACGCACAAAGAGACGCAGACTCACCTTGTCCTTCGGTTCATGATTGGGCATCACGGCATAAATAAGACCGTTGTCCAATTGACCCCAGGTCACACTCGCATCAGTCTCAAGTTTCACGTGCTGATGTGGAATACGGAGTGGCTCTTCAACAGCCGTCAGCAGTGATGTCGAAAAAATCGAACACAGGCAGAGACAGAGGTACGGAACAGCAAAGCGCGCTTTAATAAACCATCGGATCATTGAGATCTCCTGCAAATGACCCAAATTGGGTCCAAAGTTATACAACAGGGACGTCATAGCAGAGTAATTGTTACGCGAAAGTCCGGTGAGCCAGATAATAGACAAAAATGCCTCGCTAATTGTTGACAGGGTAAGCACTTGACTAAAGTACCTGACCGATTCGGAATCAAGCATTTGTGTTGTTTATTTTCGACATCTTGCCACCCGGGTTCGCACAAACAGGCAGCGAATACAGACACAGCATAATCTCTGATCATCATAAGGAATACGCAGATGAAGACTCTCAAAGGTCCCGCTATATTTTTAGCGCAGTTCATGGGCGACGAAGCGCCGTTCAATTCTATCGACAGTATTAGTAAATGGGTTGCTGGCCTCGGCTTCAAAGGCGTTCAAATTCCTTCGTGGGATCCACGCGCAATTGATCTCGCTCAATGTGCTACCAGCAAAGATTATGCTGACGAGTACAAAGGTAAACTACTGGCGAATGGCATAGAGATAACCGAACTCTCCACCCACTTACAGGGCCAACTAGTCGCTGTGCACCCTGCCTACGACA
>CBDUFM010000501.1:0-3234 GCA_965366325.1 uncultured bacterium | reverse complement strand
TCGTTATCATTATCTACAGTACCTCAGTGGTGACCTAGATCAGGCGACCTACAACTTAAATCGTGCTGATAATTCTGATCGGATAGCGCAGGAAGATGGGATTCGCGCCGAATTGCAGGGGGACCCTGTGGCAGCATTAGCAATTTATGAAGTAGGATTGGCCAAGGCTAGTCCCACTGATGATTTCAAAATATTCCTTGAATGGCGCATCGAAGTATTGAAGCGTCAGATAAATGAGTAGGTTAGAGCCATATGTCAGTGCAGATAAAAATTATCGTTGGGCCCAATAAGGGCGAGACCATCCGTTTGGATGACAGTCGTACCATCACTATGGGTCGCGACCCGGAGAGCGATTTAGTATTGCCAGCACCAAATGCCAGCCGTAACCATGCGATTATGACCTGGGATGGTGAGCGTTTGATGGTTGAGGACCTGGAATCGCGCAACGGCGTTTACGTCAATGCGAGTCGCATTGAAGGTAGCTTCTCGCTTGGTACCGGTGATGTGGTCGAACTAGGTGGTTGCGTGTTTAGCATCCAGGCGATGGAGGGGGCTGACTTTAGCTACCGTCGCACCGTGAATTTGGATGAAGATGAAGAGATGGGCGGAGCACCTGGAAAGGATCCAGGCACAAGCGGTTTCACGCCGAGCCCCAATTACAACCCAGACACACGTACGATAGATGATGAAGAAGTCTAAGCATGCATGCAATTAACTTACTGAAGCAAACCCGCCAACTTGTTCTCAAGCTCTGTGCTGGTGTTGATGATGAAAGCATGCTGCGCATCCCGAGTGGCTTTAACAATAATATGCTTTGGAATTTGGGTCATCTGGTGGTGACCCAGCAGCTCCTCTGTTATAAACTGAGCGGTAATCAAATGTTAATTGAAGACAGCTTGGTTGATGCGCTACGCAAGGCTAGCTCACCGAAGGAATGGTCTGCTGCGCCAGACGCGGATACACTGCGCGAATTGGCCGTGAGCCTTCCTGAAAAATTAGAAGACGATTATAAGGCCGGCATCTTTACTCAGTTCGATAGCTATGAAACCAGTGCTGGGGTTACGCTGGCTTCCATTGATGATGCCCTCGCATTTAATAATTTTCATGAAGGCATTCATGTTGGTTCTCTGTTAGCCATCAAGCGCATGCTGTAAATAAGTTTCGCGAGTTTTAAACATTTGGTTTAATTGTTTTGCTGTACAGACGGTGCACGTCCGTAGATATTTATACTGAAAATATCAATACGTTAATAGGCTTGTGCGCATGACTGATTACCTACATAAAAATCAATACCCGACAGAAGCATCTGTCAACAAAGGCCCTTTACCCGACGTATTTAAAAACCCAACAAATGGTAAGCGCATACAGCAGCCAGCAGAGTGGCCAACCTGTGCGCAGGCGTGGGTGGATTTAATTATCGACAAAGAATATGGCGGTATGCCGCCGCAACCGACCTCGATTACATGGGAATTACAGTCCGTAAATCAGCGGCGGGCATGGCCAGGCAAGCCGAGATACTGGTCGTATAAAGTTCATTGTCACGGTGGCGAGCAGCCGATTTCATTTGTCGTAAAAATTCTCTATCCTGATACGGATGAACCGGTACCGCTTATCATTAATGGGGATGCCTGTTGGTGGCGTTCAGAGGACGTGGCACAAATGGTCGTCGCCGAGGGCTTTGCCTTGCTCTTGTTTGACCGCACCGAATTAGCAAAAGATATTATATTTGATCGCAGTACACAGGGTCAGAGCACGGGCGGCCTGTATGATGTCTATCCAGGCATGGGCTTTGGTGCGTTGTCGGCCTGGGCTTGGGCCTATCAGCGCTGCGTAGATCTCGTGTATGAGTTGCCCTTTCTTGATGAAACCTGCATCACGGTCAGTGGCCATTCGCGCGGCGGTAAAACGACCCTCATTGCCGGAGCAACAGATGAGCGCATCCATGTCATTAATGATAATGCTTCCTGTGCAGCGGGCAGTGCGTGTTTCCGTTACGTCGGCGATAGTGGCGAGGCATTAGAGCAGGTAAAAAGATTTACCGATTGGTTTAGCGATGATTTACAAAGCTACGCTGGGCGCGAAGAAGAACTGCCATTTGATCAACATTGTTTGTTGGCTGCCCTTGCGCCACGGCCACTGCTATTGACCTATGCCCTTGACGATCGTTGGTCAAACCCAGAGGGCATGGTGCAGTGTGCGGGAGCAGCAAAAGAAGTGTATGCCTATCTAGGCCATGAAGAGCGACTCGCATTTCACTTTCGATCTGGTGAACATGCACATAAGCAAGAAGATTGGTCAGCGTTGTTGGACTTTATTAAATGGCAGTGCTTTGATGGGCAGCCACAATCACCATTTAATCAACATCCCTATACGCATTTGAAGCCGCTGTATGATTGGACAGCGCCCAGCGCTGAGTAAGCGCAACTGAACTCTTGTGAGACAGCAGCGTTTTACCGATAATGAATTTTATCGGTGCTAGTGCGGCTGAGCCTTCGCGAATGCGTAAAACAATGGGAAACGTCCTGGCGCTACTCGTGTTGGGCGTAGCATTATTTCTGTTCTTTCCGCCCTTTTATCTAGGCTATTTAAGTATTATCAGTTTTGTTTGGCTCTTGTGGGAGATTGGTGTTCGCATTAAGCGCAGATCACAGCGCTGTCGCTATGTTTACGGATGCCTTGTATTTTTTATGCTGGGTTATGCCAGTGCGTGGTCGACCAGTCATGCTTTAGAGCAGTATGGCCGCGAGGCGTGTCGAGAATATTTTGTGCAGCAGTATAAGCAGGTGTATGTACCTGATTACGCTGGCTTTGCCGATGGGTATGGCCAGTACGAAGCGTATGTATGGCAGCACGGCGAAGCGCGGACGCAGTATTTTTATAGTGATGCCCACGTTAGTATTTTTCCTTTTGTGAATGTATTGCACTTTGGCGGCGGTCGGCGTGGGCGCTTTTGCATAGCGATCTGTGTATGCGGTTTTTATTTTAAGGTTACGGAAGCAAATGAATGGTATAGCTGCGCTTAGCGTCTGCAAACGATCAGCGAGATATAGCATACATGTATTTGCTTGTCCCTAAGTAATCAACGTCACAGTTGCGTACCTGACCTCGTTACCCCTGCACCAGCCAACCCTGAGTCGTTTAGAAAACGCAAAAAGGAAATATTATGTTAGAAAATGTGACAATGTTTAAAAAGGTAGTTATGCATACATGTATGTGCCTGAGTCTCTTGTTCCT